>JAUMXK010000036.1 GCA_030535295.1 Eubacteriales bacterium
AAATCGTCAAAGCCTGTAAAATTAATAAATTTGGGCTTGACAGAATAGGAAGGATTTTCGAGCAGTGGTCAAGCGATTTTTAGTACAGAAATTGGAAACATTTGCAGAAGAAAAACATTCGATTTTAGAAGAACTAAAAGGAATGTTTTCTTTTGCTGCGGAGAAATTGAAAGCAGTCGATTTATGGAACTGTTATGATATGGAAGCGGATTTTGAGGAAGAGGAATGGCAAATTGTCTTAAAGAAGGTTTTATCCGAAGTCAATACGGATTGTTTGGCAGCACAAGAATTGCAAAAGGCAGAAGGGACTCATTATTTTGCAGTCGAATATTTACCCGGCCAGTTTGATCAAAGGGCAGATTCCGCCAAGCAATGTATTTTGGCTGTGACCGGCAAAAAATGTACTGTACGTTTTAAGCGAATTTTCGGCTTAAAAGGAGACTTTACAGAAAATGAACTGACAAGAATGAAAGCATATCTCATCAATGAAGTGGATTCCCATGAGGTTTTCATCGAAAAACCGGAGCATTTGAAGATTGATTTGAAAGAGCCTGCGGATATTGCCGTGTATGAAGGCTTTGTGGATTATTCTCCGGAGGAAGTAAGAAAATTCTACGATAGCATTGGCTTTGCTATGACCTATGAAGATTTACTCTTTTGTCAAAATTATTTCCGTTCGGAGCAAAGAAATCCGAGTGTGACCGAGCTGAAAGTAATTGACACCTATTGGTCCGATCATTGTCGTCATACCACTTTCGGGACAGAATTAAAAGAAATCCAATGGGAAGAAGATGAGTATTTGCAAGCGAAACTAAGAGCTTATGAATTGTATTTGGAAAACAAGGCCAAATATTCAGGGAATAAACCGCAAACCCTGATGGACATGGCAACACTTGGGATGAAAGAAATGAAAGCAAGGGGACTGCTCTCCAATTTGGATCAATCCGAAGAAATCAATGCTTGCTCGATTCGTGTGCCTGTGACCTATCAAACGGTCGACGGAAAAACGGAGAGTGAAAACTATTTACTTCAATTTAAAAATGAAACCCATAATCATCCGACGGAAATCGAGCCATTTGGCGGAGCGGCAACCTGTCTGGGCGGTGCCATCAGAGATCCTCTTTCCGGCAGAGCCTATGTTTTTGGGGGAATGAGAGTTACCGGGGCTTCTGACCCGAATGAAAGCATTGAAGATACGATGCCGGGAAAATTACCGCAAAGAAAGATTACCGTCGGCGCGGCAGACGGATATAGCAGCTATGGCAATCAAATTGGGCTGGCAACCGGAGAAGTCAGAGAGTATTATCACCCGCGTTTCAAAGCTAAAAGAATGGAGCTGGGAGCGGTGGTGGCAGCTGTGCCGGAAAAAAATGTACGCAGGGAAGAGCCCCTGCCCGGTGATATAGTGGTAGTTTTAGGTGGTGCTACCGGCAGAGATGGTGTCGGAGGAGCGACCGGCTCATCCAAAGCACATAGCACTCAGTCCATTGACACAGCAGGTGCGGAAGTGCAAAAAGGGAATGCACCGGAAGAAAGGAAGTTACAGAGATTGTTCCGTAATCCGGAATTTTCTCTTTGTATCAAACGCTGTAATGATTTTGGCGCAGGCGGTGTTTCGGTGGCTATTGGTGAGCTGGCGGATGGTCTTGACATTGATTTGGATGCACTTCCAAAAAAATACGACGGACTGGATGGTACAGAGCTGGCGGTTTCCGAATCTCAAGAGCGAATGGCAATTGTTATTCACCCAAGCGATTGGGAAAAAGTAGAAAGGTTTGCAGCCGAAGAAAATATTACGGCGGTCAAGGCGGCCACTATAAATGGAGAAGCAAGGCTTCGTATGTATTGGCGTGGCAATAAGATTTTGGATTTAAGCAGAGAATTTTTAAACACCAATGGTGTGCCGGGAGAGGCGATAGCAACCGTTCCGGCTACTTCAAAAACAGAAACATTATTTAAAGAACGAAAAGATAGTATGTTACAAATGCAAAAGGATGAACCGGATTTTGCGGCCAAATATCAGGCAGAGATGCAAGAATTAAATACCGGCAGCCAAATCTCTCTGGCGGAGAAATTTGACTCTACGGTAGGTAAGGGCACCGTGCTTTTGCCTTATGGAGGAGCAACACAAACTTCCAAGGTGGACGGTATGGTCTTTAAGATTCCGGTAGAAAATGCGGAAACAGATAGTGTAGCTTTTATGACTCATGGTTATTGCCCAAATCTTGCGGTATGGAGTCCGTTTCATGGGGGGCTTTATTCGGGCCTTATGGCAGTTTCCAAGGCGGTTTGTTTGGGGGCGGATTACAAAGAGCTAAGACTTTCTTGTCAAGAATATTTTGAAAGATTGCGCAAAGAGCCGGAACGCTGGGGAAAACCGGTGGCGGCACTGCTGGGTTCGTATCTTTTCCAAACAGAAATGGGGCTGGCTTCCATTGGTGGCAAGGATAGTATGTCAGGCAGCTTTGAGGAGCTGGATGTTCCGCCGACCTTGATTACTTTTGCGGTTGGTGCCGGAAACAGCAGTCGGGTGTTATCGCCGGAATTGAAGGAAGCCGGTACGGCATTGCTGTATTTTGCGCTGCCGATGTCCGAAGAAAATATTCCGGATTTTACAAAGTTGAAGGAAACGTATGAGTTTATTTTCCGCAGCAATCAAGAAAAGAAGATTCTTTCTGCCAAGATGGTGGAAAAATCCATTGCTTCGGCACTGGCGAGCATGGCTTTTGGAAATGAATTGGGTATTTGCCTGGAAAGTGAGATACCATCTCTTTTTGTACCGGATTATGGCGGTATTCTTTTGGAAGTAAAGAGAGAGGTTTGGCAAGATAGTAGGGAGCAGTGGCAGGCACATGGCTTTGCCTTTATGGGAGAAGTGACGGAAGCTCCGGTGATTCGCTGGAGGGAACAAAGTGTTTCCTTGACAGAGCTGCGTAAAGCTTGGAATAAGCCTTTGGCAGGTATTTTTAAAGACCATTCTGTCGGAGAGCCAATAAAGGAATGGAAGGCCGAAGGCAAACGTTGGACGGCACCGCAAATTCACAAGGGAATCAAACCGAAGGTAATTATACCGGTATTTCCGGGTACGAATTGTGAATATGATATTCAGAAATCCTTTGAAAAGGCAGGAGCGCAGGCAGAGATGGTGGTGGTTCGCAATCGCAACCGAAAGGAGCTGGAAGCTTCGATTGCAGAGCTGAAAGCGGCCATTGAGAAGGCGCAAATTATTTCACTGGCAGGCGGCTTTAGTGCCGGAGATGAGCCGGATGGAGCAGGCAAATTTATTGCCGCTATTTTAAGTCAACCTTCTTTGAAGGAAACAATCAATCAGCATATCAAGGTAAAAAAAGGCTTAATGCTTGGTATTTGCAATGGTTTTCAGGCTTTGGTCAAGACGGGACTTTTGCCTTATGGTGAAATTAGAGATTTGGAAGTGGATTCCCCCACATTGACATACAATAAAATCGGCAGACATATTTCACGTATGGTGCGGACTGAGATTTGCAGTGTCAGCAGTCCTTGGGCAAGTAAGGTCGAAATGGGCCAGGTGCATACGATTGCCGTTTCTCATGGAGAAGGTAGATTTTATGCCAATCCGGAATGGCTGAAACGTTTGCAGGAGAATCATCAAATCTTTACCCGTTATGTCGATAGTCAGGGGAATTCCTTTACCGAGGGAGAGACCAATCCGAACGGCTCGGCTTTTGCGATTGAAGGAATTATCAGTCGGGATGGCTTGATACTTGGAAAGATGGGGCATACGGAAAGATATGAAAAAGGCTTATATCAAAACATCGGCGGAAATAAATGGCAAGATTTATTTACAGCCGGAGTGGAATATTTTAAATAGGAGGATGTATGAAAGTTGCAGTTGTTATGGGCAGTCGTTCGGACTTGCCCGTTGTGGAAAAATGTTTGGAGATGTTGAAGAAATTCGGGATTGAATACGAGGCGAGAGTTTTATCGGCACATCGCACACCGGATGAGGCTTTGAAGTTTTCACGGGAAGCGGAGAATCATGGGCTGGATTTAATCATTGCGGCGGCAGGGAAGGCGGCACATTTGCCGGGAGTACTGGCGGCGGTGACGACCTTACCGGTCATTGGTTTGCCGATTAAGTCCTCGACGATGGATGGACTGGATTCGCTGCTTTCTATTGTGCAAATGCCTACAGGGATTCCGGTAGCAACGGTGGCGATTAACGGTGCGGAAAATGCAGGGATTTTGGCGGCAGAGATTTTAAGTCTGAAATATCCGGAATTAAAACAAAGATTACTTAATTTTAAAGAGGAAATGAAAGCAAAGATTTTAGAGGATAGTTATATTAATTAGGAGTCACTAAATGAAGAAAGAACTATTTTTTTCGGAGAAAGAATATGCACAGGATAAATTAAGAGAAGCTTGCGGTGTAGTGGGAATTCACACCAATCGCAATGTGGCGGATATGCTTGTATTATCTTTGCTTGCACTGCAGCACCGAGGACAGGAGAGTGCCGGTATTGCGTTGCTGCGAGATGGGAAATTGCAGCAATATAAAGATATGGGACTGGTACGTGAGGTCTTTTCCAAGCAATTGTTGCAAAGTTTGGAGGGAAATATCGGTATCGGCCATGTTCGCTATTCGACCGAGGCGGACAATCAAATTGTCAATGCACAGCCACTGGCCATTAACTACCGTGGTGGGAGTTTAGCACTGGCACACAATGGCAAATTGGTCAATTCCTGTGAAATCAGGCGGCAACTGGAAGAAGACGGAGCGATTTTTCAAACGACCACCGATGCGGAGATTGTCCTGACTCTGGTGGCCAAAAATTATAGCAAAGGCTACAAAGAGGCAATTGTCAGTGCCCTGCAAAAAATAAAAGGTGCCTTTGCGTTTACCATGCTGTGTGAGGGCAATTTAATCGGAATCCGTGATCCGCACGGGATTCGTCCGTTGGTCTTGGGAAAATTTCGCCAAGGCTATATGCTGGCTTCGGAAACCGTAGCACTCGACATTGCCGGAGCGGAATTTGTCAGAGATATCCACCCCGGTGAAATGGTGATTATCAATGACCGAGGAGTGGAGTCTATTCAATACTCGGAGAATCAGAAAATAGCACACTGTAGTTTTGAGTATGTGTATTTTGCCCGTCCGGATTCTGTCATTGACGGCAAAAGTGTATATGAAACCCGCAAAAATGCCGGCAGGCTACTTGCAAAAGCAGATGATGTCGAAGCGGATATTGTAGTGGCGGTTCCTGATTCCGGAATTGCGGCGGCATTGGGCTATGCCGAGCAGTCGAAAATCCCTTATGATGCCGGCCTGATTAAAAATAAATATATGGGCAGAACCTTTATTGAGCCGACGCAGGAAATGCGTGAACAAGCGGTTTTTCTAAAGTTAAGCGTCTTAAAAGAAGCGATTAAAGGAAAGCGAATTATTCTAATTGACGATTCGATTGTACGGGGCACAACCAGTCGAAGAATCATCAAAATATTAAGGGATGCTGGAGCAAAAGAAATCCATTTCCGTATCAGTTCACCGAAGATTAAATATCCGACCTATTTTGGGATTGACACTCCCGTCATCAGTGAACTTTTAGGAGCAAATTACTCTACGGAGGAAATCTGTGAAATGATTGGGGCTGATACTTTACGTTATTTAAGTATTGATGATTTGGTGGAGGCGATTGGAATCCCGAAGGAGAAATTGAATTTAGACTGTTTTAATGGAGAGTACCCATTAGAGATTCCGGAATGCATGAAAAATCAAGCAAAGCAATAAAGGAGAAAAAATGGATAGATTAGATTATAAGAAGGCAGGAGTGGATATTCATGCCGGCTATGAAGCGGTAGAACGTATGAAAAAACATGTAAAATCCACTTTTACCCCAAATGTGATTGGCGGACTGGGAGGATTTGGCGGACTTTTTTCCATTGCGATGGCAAAGGAGATGAAAGAGCCTGTATTGGTAGCCGGTACAGATGGTGTGGGTACCAAGCTCAAGCTGGCAATTGATATGGACAAAAATGATACCATCGGTATTGACTGCGTGGCAATGTGTGCCAATGACATTTTATGTCAAGGGGCAAAACCTTTGTTTTTTCTGGATTATATTGCTACCGGTAAATTAATACCGGCACAGGCGGAAGAAATTGTGGCCGGAATCGCAGAGGGCTGTCGCCAGGCAAAGATGGCATTGATTGGCGGAGAAACTGCCGAAATGCCGGGTTTTTATCAAGTGGGAGACTATGATGTGGCCGGTTTTTGTGTCGGTATTGTCGATAGAGAAAAAGCGATTGACGGCAGTAAAATCAGGGAGAAGGATATTCTCTTGGGAGTAGCTTCTTCGGGAGTGCACAGCAATGGTTTTTCTTTGGTCAGAAAGATTTTGGAAGAAAGAAAGATTGATGTAAACAGCAAGGTAAGGGAAAATGCGGAAGAAACCATTGGAGAGATGTTGCTTGCTCCTACCAGGATTTACTATGATGCTCTGGAACCGTGGATAGAGAAGGGAGTGCTAAAAGGTCTGGCCCATATTACCGGCGGCGGCTTTTATGAAAATATCCCAAGAATGTTGCCGCAGGGCTTGAGCGCAAAGGTAAAAAAGGACTCCTATCCTTTGCCGGAGGTTTTTCGGCTGCTGCAGGAATGGGGCAATTTGGAGTGGGATTCGATGTATAATACTTTTAACATGGGCATAGGACTGGTGATGGCACTGGCTCCGGAGCATGCCGAGGAAGTAAAAAATGATTTGAACCAAAGAGGATGGACGACATACCAAATCGGTGAAGTCGTGTCCGGCAATGAGGGAGTAAAGTTATGGTAGCAAAGTTTGCGGTATTGATTTCCGGTAACGGCTCCAATTTACAGGCTTTGATTGATGAAGTTCACAAAAAGGGCCTGGGAGAAATCGTACTGGTATTATCCGATAAGGAAAATGCTTTTGGTCTGGAAAGAGCGGAAAGAGCAGATATTCCGGCATTTTTTGTAGACCCGAAAGAATTTGAAGATAGAGAAGAATATAATATGACCCTACTTCGTATGGTAGTCGAAGCAAAGGCACATTTTGTGGTATTGGCGGGATATTTAAGGATTTTAACCAAACCTTGGATAGATTTTTTCCCAAATAAAATCATCAATATCCATCCATCTCTCCTGCCGCTGCATTCCGGTAAGGGCTATTATGGAATAAAGGTGCACGAATCGGTCGTTGCCTGTGGGGATACAGAAACAGGAGCAACCGTTCACTTTGTGGATGAAGGCACTGATACGGGACCGATTATCTGTCAGGAAAGGATAGCGGTGGAAGCCGGCGATACGCCGGAAAGCTTGCAAAAAAAGGTATTGGCAATAGAACATCGCCTTCTGGTCAAGTCGGTGACGGAGCTTGCGCAGCAGTTGAAACCGGCGGTAGAAGAAGAGGAAGATGAAATTATTGCAATGAGCGATATTTTAAGGGATATTCAGTAGTAAGGCTTGCCGAAGAGCGGCCTTTTGAGAAAAGCGAGAGGAAGAAAGGATACAATATGGCAAAAAGAGCTTTAATCAGTGTTTCGGATAAAAGGGGAATTGTAGCATTGGCAAAGGATTTATGCGAATTGGGATTTGAAATTATTTCCACGGGCGGAACGGCCAAGATTTTGCGTGAGGAAAATCTGACGGTGCTGGATGCTTCGGAGATTACCGGTTTTCCGGAGTGTTTGGATGGTAGAGTGAAGACTTTGGATCCGCATATTCATGCCGGATTATTAGCTAGGAGAGAGAATGAAAGTCACATGGAACAAATTGCTAAGCTGCAAATTCAGCCGATTGATGTCGTGGTGGTCAATCTTTATCCTTTTAAGCAAACTATTTTAAAAGAGGGCACGGAGCTGGCGGAAGCAATTGAAAATATTGATATCGGAGGGCCGACCATGCTTCGCTCGGCGGCCAAGAATTATCAGGATGTTTCGGTGGTGGTAGACCCGGCCGATTACTCCGAATTGGTGATTCGTCTTAGAGAAAATGGCAAGGCCGATAAGGAATTTAATTTTTACTTGGCAGCTAAGGTATTTACCCATACCGCAAATTATGATGCTTTGATTGCGAATTATCTCAATGAAAGAACCGGTCGTAAGTATCCGGAAACTCTGACTCTAACCTTTGAAAAGAAACAAGACTTGCGCTACGGCGAAAACCCACATCAAAGCGCAGCCTACTATCAAGATATTACCAATGAAAAAGGACTTTTGACCGGTGCCAAGCAGTTGCATGGCAAAGAACTTTCTTACAACAATATCAATGACACCAATGGAGCCCTTGAGCTTTGTAAGGAGTTTGACGAGCCGGCAGTCGTTGCCTGCAAACATAGCAACCCATGTGGAGTCGGTACGGGTATGACTATTTTTGAAGCCTATCAAAAGGCATACACTTCCGATCCGAAATCCATTTTTGGCGGTATCATTGTAGCTAATCGGGAAATAGATGCCGCAACCGCCACGGAAATTAATAAGATTTTTATTGAAATTGTCCTTGCCCCAAGCTTTAGTAAGGAAGCTTTTGATATTCTGGCAGCCAAGAAGAATATTCGGCTTTTGGAATTGCCGGAGTTGGCACAGAAGAGCCGTGCAGGGATTGAAATTCGTAAAGTCAGCGGCGGATTGCTGATTCAAGATAAGGATAATGAAGATTTGTGGGAGGAGAAACTGCGCTGTGTCACGGAGCGGTCGCCTTCGGAAGAGGAGAAGAAGGACTTGCACTTTGCCTGGAAATTGGCAAAATATGTCAAGAGCAACGGAATTGCTATTGGCAAGGCCGGACAGTCCCTTGGACTGGGAACCGGACAGGTAAACCGTATCTGGGCGGCGGAGCAGGCCATTGACCATTGCGTAGAAGCTTTGGGAGCGGAGGCTCTAAAGGGAGCGGTATTGGCTTCGGATGCCTTTTTTCCGTTTTCTGATTGTGTGGAAGTTGCTGCCAAAGCCGGTATTACGGCAATTATTCAACCGGGCGGCTCAGTCCATGACCAAGATTCGATTGATTTATGTAATAAATATAAGATTGCGATGTTATTCACCGAGATTCGACATTTCAGACACTAGAGGGCGATATGAAATATTTAGTAATTGGCAATGGCGCCAGAGAAAGCGCCATTTTATGGAAATTGCGTCAGGATGAGCCGGAAGCAAAATTGTATTGTTTTCCCGGAAATGGCGGAATTCGCGAGATAGCGGAAATCGTGGAATTGAAAAGTGGAGATTGGAATGAATTGGCAGGGTTTGCCAAAGAGCAGACAATCGATTTGACCATTGTCGGCCCGGAGCAGTACCTGGTGGAAGGCGTGGTGGATTGTTTCTTGAAAGAAGGACTTGCCATCATTGGCCCGAATAAGGCAACAGCGGAGCTGGAAGGAAGTAAAGCCTTTGCCAAAGAATTTATGAAAAAATACCGGATACCGACTGCAGACTATGAAACTTATGATTCGGCAGAGCAAGCATTTGCGGCACTTGCACATTGGAAGTATCCTTTTGTCATAAAAGCGGACGGTTTGGCTGCCGGTAAAGGGGTCTTGATTATCCAAAATAGGGAAGAAGCCGAGCTGGGCTTGAAACAAATAATGGAGGATAAGAAATTTGGAGAAGCCGGTAACAAGGTGGTTTTTGAAGAATTTCTGGAGGGTACGGAGGCTTCCTTGATTTGCCTGGTAGACGGGAAAAGCATTGTACCAATGGAAAGTGCCAGAGATTATAAAAGAGCTTTGGATGGAGATGAGGGTCTTAATACCGGAGGGATGGGCTGCTTTTCGCCCAATCCGATTTTGACTCAAACGATACAGTCGGAGATTGCACAAAGAATTTTGCAGCCGATGATTCAGGGAATTCAGAATGAAAAAATGTATTTCCGAGGGATTCTTTTTATCGGACTGATGCTCACACAAGAGGGAGTCAAGGTTTTGGAGTTCAATGTACGTTTTGGCGATCCGGAGACGGAGGTGTTGATGCCACGCCTGCAATCCAAACTGGCAGATGTCTTATGGGCTGTTTATGAACAAAAATTGTCGGAAATTCGTTTGGAATGGAAACGAGAGGCCTGTGTGGGTGTTGTATTGGCAGCGAAAGGATACCCGGAAAGCTACGAAAAGGGCAAAGTGATTTGTGTGCCGGCAGAATTTAGGCAGGAAATGCTTTTCTATGGAGGAACGACCAGAAATGAAAAGGAGGAGCTTGTGACAAATGGCGGTCGGGTAATGGTTTGTGCCGGTTTGGGAACAACCACCGAAGAGGCAAGACAAAGGGCTTATCAACTTGCAGAAAGGATTTCTTTTGATGGTAAATGGTATCGCAGAGATATTGCCGAGGGCATTCACTAGGATTTGCGAGTTTAGATGAAGTGCTTGTCGAAAGAGCGAATAAAAAAAGAAAAAAAGTCCGAATTTTCTAAGACTTGAATCTCAAGGCTTTGAAAACTCGGACTTGTTTGATATATCATTTTTAAGTGGGGAAGCTTGCGTGGCTATTCCTTACCATTGCTGTATGGCGGTTTGTTGGCTTTGCGATATTCCCGTGCGGATAAGCCGCAATTCTTTTTGAAGTTTTGCGAAAAATAACTTTCTGAGGAGAAACCGACAATTTCAGCAATTTCCGATATTTTGTAGTCGGAGCTGAGGAGCAGTTCCTTGCAGACCTGAATGCGGCGATTGTTTAAATAGTTAATCGGTGAGATACCGTAAAATTTACTGAAGGAATGAGAAAAATAAAATTTATTCAAATGGATCATATTGGCTAGAGATTCCAAGGTGATGTTTTCCTGATAATGGGAGTCGATATAGCGCTTTACCTTTGCCAGGTCTTTATCGGCAGGGGAAGAAGACTCACTGGTAATGGTCGTGTGAGTCAAACGCTGGATTTCCACCATCAAAATATCAAGAGCACTGGTACAGATTTCCAGATAGCCGTCTCCTTTATTGGTGAGCTCATTTAGCAGCAAATTAAAACAAAAGTGAAGATTGGAACATTCCGATTTGGTGTTGCCGACATTGTGGATATAATACTGCTTTTCTTGCGGAAATAAAAACTGCAAACCTTCAATTCCTAAAATAATGTAGCTCAAAGGATCTTGACCGGTGGATATTTCGGTGTGCTCAATATTGGGGTTGACAATAACAAGGTCATTGACAGACAATGGAAACTTTTCGTTTTCCACCAATAAGGCACCGGAACCGCCGGTAACTAAAAACAGCTCAGAAAAATAATGAGAATGTTTGATGCTTGGCCAATCATTTTCATAGGTAGAAGCAGTAATATAGAGCAATCTGGCATTATGCTTTGTTTGTATGGAGTTGTCCAATTGATATTGTAGTATTCCCATATATACCTCTATTGTTACTTATAAATCTGATGGTATCACATTGCAAATTTCATTTTTTCTTAATTGGTATCTAATCTGATTCAAATATAGGGATAGTATAACATACTTTATATGGATTTTCCAGAAAAAATGTTGGGATTAGTCCGACAAACAGTGGATTTTGATAAGAAAATAAGATTATTTTTTCACAAATTAAGGGAAGAGATTTTTGGTGCAAGGAAGTGGATTCCTTGAGGAAGGGTAATTTTGAGTAGTTTAGGGGATTTTACGCAAATCCATAGAAATGGAGAAGGAATGAAAAGGATGAAAAGAAAAACAATATATTGGCTAGTAGCGGCGATATCACTGCTGCTATTGGCGATAGTGGCTCTGGATGTTCGCTTGAAGACGGTGTATTACACGGTCAAGACGGATAAGGTAGAGAATGAGGTGACCATTGGTTTGGTGGCAGATTTACACAGTTGCAATTATGGAGAAAATCAAAGGACACTGACCGAGGCCATTGACCAAAGTCGGCCGGATGTTTTGCTGCTTGCCGGAGATATTATTGATGATGAAATGCCGCTGCAGAAGTCGGAAGAATTTTTGAGCTGGGCAGGCAAACATTATCCCAGTTACTATGTGACGGGAAATCATGAGTACTGGACCGGACAGATTGATGAGGTGAGGGATTTAGTGCGTAGTTTGGGTGTGACGGTTTTGGAAGGGCAAAATCAGCTGCTTACTTTTCGTGGGCAAAAGATTCAAATTTGCGGCATTAATGACAGAGAAATCGGTCTGGAAAAATGGCAAAAGGAGTTGAAACAATGCGGTGATAATCTCTTGCCGGAGATTTTCAGCGTCCTGCTGACACATCGTCCGGAGGAGATTTCGGAATATCGGAAGTACCCCTTTGATTTGATTACAGCCGGGCATGCTCATGGCGGCCAATGGAGATTGCCGGCCGTGATAAATGGCCTATATGCACCGAATCAGGGACTATTTCCCAAGTATGCCGGTGGAAGATATGATTTTGAGGAGAGCACCTTTATTGTCAGTCGAGGCTTGGCAAGAGAATCAACCCGAATTCCGAGAATTTTCAACCGTCCGGAGTATGTGGTGATTCGTCTGGTGCCGGAGCATGAAAAATAGAGGCGTAAACGACAAAACAGGCAGTGATTTTGCAATCTACTGCCTATCTCTCCCTCGATTTTATATAGCTCCTCAAAGCTTCTCTTGTATTTGTTTCCATTATATCTTTTGTAACCTCAAAAGTCTATTGGTCGAATGACCAGTCTTTAAAATCTTGGAAAGCGGCTTTGGCGAGCTGGCATCTCCGGCTGCTTTCCGGGTAATTATCGCAACCTGTATATACTTATTTTAAAAAGTATTTACAGGTTTTTCTTTTGAAATTCCTTCTGGTCAATCCTTCGAAAATCGGCTATAATAAGGGTAGATTGTGAACGGAGTAGGAAAAAAGGAAGGGAAACCATGGATTTATTTGAATATATGCAAAAAAATACAATGGAAAAGGAGTCGCCCCTAGCGGTGAGAATGCGACCGAAAAAGATTGAAGAAGTCGTGGGGCAGGAGCATATTCTGGCAAAGGATAAGCTGCTTTATCGTGCGATTAAAGCAGATAGGCTCAGTTCTATTATTTTTTATGGCCCTCCGGGCACCGGAAAGACCACATTGGCAATGGTGATTGCCGGTAGTACCAGCTCGGAGTTTCAGCAGCTTAATGCTACTATTGCCGGAAAAAAAGATATCTTGGAAGTGGTTTCGCAGGCCAAGGACAATCTGGCCTTTACCGGCAGAAGAACGATTTTATTTATTGATGAGATTCATCGCTTTAATAAAGCGCAGCAAGATGCTTTGCTTCCTTATGTGGAGGATGGTACCTTGATTTTGATTGGTGCGACCACAGAAAATCCATATTTTGAGGTCAATAAGGCATTGGTTTCCCGTTCGCAAATCTTTTTGTTGGAGCGTTTAAAGGCCGAGGACATCGAAAAACTTCTGTATCGTGCGGTGGAAAAGGACAGTGTGTTACAGGAAAAGAAGGTAAAAATCAATGCGGAAGCGGCCCGATTTTTGGCGGATATGGCGGACGGAGATGCCAGAACGGCACTCAATGCTTTAGAGCTGGGAGCGATTACCACGGATGCCAATGCAAAGGGAGAAATTTTGATAGATTTGGCGGTGGCCGAAGAATGTATTCAGCGTAGAGCCATTTGCTATGATAAAGATGGCGATGAACACTATGACGTGATTTCCGCTTTTATTAAGTCCATGCGGGGCTCGGATGCCGATGCGGCGATTTACTATTTGGCAAGAATGCTTTATGCCGGAGAAGATCCGAAATTTATTGTCCGGAGGGTGATTATTTGCGCTTCGGAAGATGTGGGCAATGCAGATCCGAGAGCACTGGAAGTAGCAGTTGCCGCAGCCAGAGCAGTGGAATTTGTCGGCATGCCGGAAGCACAAATTATATTAAGCCAGGCAGTCAGCTATATTGCTACCGCACCGAAAAGCAATGCAGCCTATCTGGCTATCGGCAAAGCGATGCAAGATGTACGGGATGTTTCGATTGCTTCGATTCCGATTTATTTAAAGGATGCTCACTACGAAGGGGCAAAAAAATTAGGACATAGCGGTTATCGCTATGCCCATGATTACCCAAATCACTATGTAAAGCAGCAGTATTTACCGGATGAATTGGTTGGGAAGGTCTATTATGAACCAACCGCACAAGGATACGAACGCCGAATCAGGGAATGGCTGGACTATCTAAAAAAAGAGGAGAAGTAGAGCCGGTTTTATTCCGATTCCGATTCGTTTGCCGTAGGAGAATTCGATTTTCCCAGTGTGGTGAGAGGGAGAAGCAATATGCTAAGTCCACCCAGTATCATAGCAAAAGATGGTGGAATCAGTTCGGCAAAGGTTCCGCCTAAGATAGCACCGAGAGGCATGGAAACCACAAGTACGCTGTCGGCGATGGTCACAATTCTTCCGAGGAGTTCCATCGGGAGAGAACTTTGAATTTGTGTCATCATTACAATCATTAAAATTCCGTATGGAATAAAGGCGATTGTTAAGAGGGGTAAGGTAATCCATACATTGTTGATGAGAATTGCCACAACCCAAAAAACAGAGGTAATAAATGGTAAAAATCGTATTTTTGTTAGATAGGAAAAACGGGTAAGTTTCATAGCCAGGGTTGTACCAAGGACAAGGCCGATACTCATGGCCAGGCTGATATATCCGAAATAGTCAATGCTTCCAAGATAGGAAGCATACGCAGGTAAAATCGCACTGACAATTCCCATGATGAAGTTAATTAACATAATGGGTAGACAAACACCAATAGCTTCAGAGGTAAAAAACGCTTTAAGTCCTTCCTTAAAATTGGCTTTGTATTGTGAAAAATTGAGTTTCTCGCTCTGCTCTTTTTCATCGGAACGAATTCCCCAAAAGAACAAGAATGCTAAGAAAAAAGTGACTCCGTTTAACAAATATATTTGACTGATGCTAACTTTGGAAATAACAAAGGCAAAGGCTACGCTTACGAGAATGTCCACGATTTTTTCAACGCTGGAGGATAAGGAGTTATATTTTATAAACTCATTCTCTTGGATGATATGTGGAATAATGGCGAATTCCGCAGTGCCTTGATAATTTTCGATAAATGCTACAAGAAACATTACAATAAAAATAGCGGGCAATACGGCGATGTTATAATGAAACGCAATTGGTACAATTAAAGTAAGCATGGCTTGAATTAATTGAGCACCGACCAGTATCTTTTTCTTATTTCCATGGTCAACCAGAGGTCCAATTAGGAAAGAGAGAACTTTTGGCGTCATGGTGACAGCGGTAGCAAGTCCGGTATAAAAAGAATTTTGAGTAGTAGAGTAAATATACCAAATAACGGCCAAGCGATAGAGATTATCACCTAGCACAGAAACAGAACGGCCAAATAAAAGTTTTTTTGCATTTTTATTCATAGTAGGATTCCTTTCTTTGTATATAGCTATGTATTAAAAGGATGGTTTATCCATCCCAGCCATCATCTCCATCATTTGCTGGTATTTTTTCTATGATGTGGATATTGTTATGTGTCGTCTTGCTGTTTGAGGAAAGTTTTATTGGGGTGGCAATTGCATACAACAGAATAGATAAAATTATAATTAACGTTATTATTCTTTTTTTCATGCTTGTTATCTCCTGCTCTTATGTGATGAAATAAATATATACAATTTTTCTATTGGTTTCAACGGACACATATGGGGCTTGACAAATGTTTTGAAATATGATATGAAGACGAAGCTTTTATGCCTCTTTTACAAGAACTGTTACTATGAATTCTGATTCAAGAAAGGGAAGAGAGATGAGTGTTTCTTTGGGGACAATTATAAAAGAATTACGAATAAAAAAAGGTTATACACAGAATGATTTGGCTGAGGGCATTTGTTCTCTAAAGCAATTATCACGCATTGAGAATAATCAATCGGAAGCAAGTACGTATATTCTTTCGGAATTTTCTTTTCGATTGGGTGAGGATTTAATGGATTATATTCCATATGCTGATTTGGAAGAACCCTTTTTGTGGCGGGAAAGACTGGAACAATTGGAATGGCACTATCATCAAGAGCATTTTTCTGCACTTTACGAAAGTGCAAAAAAATGGAAAAATGATCCTGTGGTTGAGGAAAGTGTATTTATAAAACAAAGAATTTACTGGTATCATGGAATAGCCGCATGCTATTGTAAAGAAGAGGATGCATATGGAGTGGAGGATTTTCTCTCTCTGATTCGTATGACGCATCCGTTTGAAAAAGTGGAAGATTTGTGGAGATTCAACTTAAAACCGTATGAAATAAGGGTGCTAAATTCGGCAATATATGTTCTGCTCAACGAAGGGAAATATGATGTAGCGGAAGAGTGGATGATTGCTTTAATTGAAATGTTTGAACGATGCTATTACGAAATAAAAGACTATACATATTTAAAAGTTATTTATAACCTAAGCAGACTTTATCTTCAAAGAAAAGAATACCGAAAAGCGATCGAATTTGCGGATAAGGGGATTCATTTATGTAAAAAAATAATATTCTCTATCGACTTGAAAACTTTTGTAATATAAAAGGAAAAGTGCTTTACTTTACAAATCAAAAGGAAAAGGCTCTGATATATTTCAATTTATATCTACAAATGAAAGAAGTATTGTACGAAGATAGCGATTTTAAAAAGAATAAAACTTCCCAAACCCTGATGGAAAAATTTCATTTAGCACCTTTAAACTATTTAGAGCCTTAGTTTATTATTACCCCCGAAAAATGCACCTATTAAGGTGCTTTTTCTGAAATCATTTAAGTATAGAAAGAAAGCAAAGAAGAGTGCCTATTCGCTTTTTGAGGAATTCTTTTCCTTTTCTTCCAATTCCTGAATTTGCTTACGGCGTTCCGTTTCGTTTCTGTGATAGCGAAGTAGAAAGAAAAGAATGACACCCGCGGCAAAAGAAGCACCAAAGAGTAAAAAAGTGGTGACAGGAGAGCCGAAAAGGGCAGATACCAAGACAGATACATTTAACGCAATAAATAAAACAGCCAAAATAAGGTGAAGGACTCTTTTGGAATTCATAAATTTCTCCTTTGAACGGTCGGTGTATTTGTTGGCGGCAGTGTTTTGTGAAACTTCCTCTAAAAATAGGCGAAGGAAATAATTGCTTAACTTTGTCAAAACGATTATAATAGGAAAAGGAATCTGTTTCTTCATTGTAAGAGATGGAAGAGAAAAAAGCAAGCAGAATAAAGGAGAAAGATATGAACGAATTGGAACAAATGATGCAACCGGAAAAGTTGATTCTGTTTGCGGTGACGGAAAAAGGTGAGGTCAAAAAGGCGGAAGATTCCTTGGTAGAGCTGGCGGAGCTGGCCGATACGGCAGGCGGACAGGTGGTCGGCACCATGATTCAGCCGCTGGAGGCCAGAAATAAGAAAACTTATATCGGAAAAGGCAAGGTGGAAGAATTAAAGGAATTAATCGAAGAAACCGGAGCTGCAGCGGCAATTGCCGATGACGAGCTTTCTCCGAGTCAAATCCGTAATTTGGAAGAGGCATTGGGAGTAAAGGTGCTGGATAGAGCGCTTTTGATTTTGGATATTTTTGCGCAGAGAGCGACCACCAGAGAGGGCATTTTACAAGTGGAAGCGGCACAATTGGCAGATGGATTGACACGTCTGATTGGAGAAGGTCATGCCCTGTCCCGTCAGGGTGGCGGTATCGGTACGAGGGGTGCCGGTGAAAAGAAATTGGAAACCGACCGCCGTCACATTCGGGCAAGGCTTTCGGCGGTCAGAAAAGAATTGAAAGAGCTGGAAGAACAAAGAGAAATGGGAAGGGAAGTCCGTAAAAAACAAGGCTTTCCGCAAATTGCCATTGTCGGTTATACCAATGCCGGGAAGTCTTCCTTGCTCAATAAATTGACGGAAGCAGATGTGCTGGCCGAAGACAAGCTATTTGCTACTTTGGACACCACCACTCGCAAGCTTTCCTTGAGCAGTAAGCAAACAGTCATGATGACAGATACCGTCGGCTTTATTCGCAAACTTCCGCACCATTTGGTTGAGGCTTTCCGTTCGACGCTGGAAGAGGCAACCGTGGCAGATATTATCTTGCATGTGGTCGATGGGGCTAATCCGTTTGAAGAAAAGCACCGGGAGGTAGTCTACGAAACGCTTGCCAAAATCGGAGCGGAAAAGATTCCGGTCATTACGGTATTTAATAAGAAGGATATTTGGCCGGAAGGTACGGTGCTGAAAGATTCGGTGGCAGATCAAACCGTTTATGTCTCCGTCAAAACAGGGGAAGGTTTGCCGGATTTGATGGGAAAAATGGAAGAAATGATACGCCATTTAAAACCGTATATTCGCACGACCATTTCCTATTCCGACGGACAAAAAGTGGATTATATTCGGCGCTACGGACAGGTGGTGAAGGAGGAGTACCGAGAAGACGGCACTTATATGGAAGCCTATTTGGAAGAAGCGTATATTCAAAAATTGGGGCTGAAACTGGAATAAGAATATCGGCAGGCCAATGGAAATAAGAGTAGGCAAGAAACCCAGAAACCCAAAACTTAGCTTAGGGGATGGTCTATAAAAGCTTGGAAGAAAGGGGATGGCAATGGTGGAAAAGATAAAAATTGAGAGAAATAGTGTTCAGGAAACCTTGATTGTTCCGCTATATGGTCGAAAAATGTGTGCCGAAAAATTCCCTGACCTGTATTGGGATAAGTCGGCGGTCAGGCTTTGCGAGAAACTGGACTATGATTTTTCGGAGCAGGAAACAAAAAAAGATTCGTTTTTATATGAATTCGGGGCATTGGAAGCAGCCATGCGCCAATTGGATTTGATGCAGGAAATCAAGGGCTATTTACGAAAGTATCCGCAGGCAACAATTGTCAATTTGGGTTGTGGACTTGATCAGACGGGAAAAGCCTGTGATAATGGCAGTTGCCGAATGGTCAATATAGATTTTCCGGACATCATTCAAATTCGGCAAGAACTCATTCCGGCGGGAGAACGGGAAAGAAATATCGGCATGGATTTGATGGATTTTACTTGGATGGAAGAAATTGACGGCTCACAGGGCGTAATTTTCTTTGCGGCAGGAGTGTTTCATTATTTCAAACGTCAGGATGTCAAAAAATTGGTGATGATGCTGGCAGATCGCTTTCCGAAAGGCCGGTTGGTTTTTGATACAGTGGGTAAATTGGGACTGAAATTGATGCTTTCTCAAAGTCTGAAAAAAATGGGGATTTCGGAAGTGGATGGTTTTTTCTATGTCAATCATCCTGCAAAGGATTTTCGCTGGTCTAGGAAAATTAAGGTTGGAGTAAGGGGCTATATGCTGGGATATTTTGATATGAAAAGTAAGGGAATTGACTGGAGACACCGACTTTTAGCGAAAATTGGGGATGGGCTGATGAAAATGGCAATCATTCGTATGGATTTTTCTGAATAAGAAAGCGGAAACGCTTTTGGGAGAAATCGCTTAAAAATATTATGTGAGATAAATAGAAAGGAATTAACATGAGCAAGGCAGATCAGATTTTTATCAGGATGTGTAGAGATATTATTGATAACGGTTATTCGTCGGAGGGGCAGGTGGTTCGTCCGCGCTGGGAAGATGGAACACCGGCACATACGATCAAGCAGTTCGGCGTGGTCAATCGCTACAATTTGGCGGAGGAGTTTCCGATTTTGACATTGCGTCCGACCGGATTTAAGAGTGCGATAGATGAGATTTTGTGGATTTGGCAAAAAAAATCCAATAATATCAAGGACTTAAACAGTAAGATTTGGGATAGCTGGGCAGATGAGAATGGTAGTATCGGTAAGGCTTATGGCTATCAGCTTGGTGTGAAACACAAGTATGCGGAAGGGATGTTTGACCAGGTAGACAGAGTGCTTTTTGACTTGAAAAACAATCCTTATTCTCGCCGGATTATGACGAATTTGTATGTGCACCAGGATTTGTCGGAAATGAATCTCTATCCTTGTGCTTACAGCATGACGTTTAATGTCACCGGTAACAAATTGAATGCTATTTTAAACCAGCGTTCCAATGATGTGTTGGTAGCCAATAACTGGAATGTGGTACAATATGCGGTGCTGATTCACATGCTGGCTCAAGTGTCGGGACTGGAAGTGGGAGAATTTGTCCATGTCATTGCCGATGCTCATATTTATGATAGACATATTCCGCTGATGGAAGAGCTTTTAAAGAGAGAATCCTTCCCGGCGCCGCAGTTTAAAATGAATCCGGACATCAAAAATTTCTATGATTTTAAAGTGGAGGATTTTGAACTGGTCAACTATCAAAAGAATGAACAAATCAAAGGAATACCGGTTGCTGTCTAAAAGCGGCATAGGACTGTTTTTTTAGACTGTTGCAACATCAGGAGAAGAAAGATGAAATTTATTGTTGCCGTGGATAAGGAATATGGAATTGCAAAAGACGGGGACTTGCTTGCTTGGCTGCCGAATGATTTGCAGTTTTTTAAAAATAAAACCATTGGAAATGTTGTGATTATGGGAAGGAAAACCTTGGAGAGTTTGCCGAAAGGAAAGCCTTTGCCAAATCGAATCAATCTGATACTGACCAGAGATAGAAATTATCAATGTGAGAATGCGATTGTGCTCCATTCTCCGGAGGAAGTAATGGAATGGCTGGAAACACAGAGGATACCGGAGGAACAGGTATTTGTATCAGGGGGTGCAGAGATATATCAATTGTTTCTGCCTTTTTGTACGGTCGGCTATATCACGGAAATTGATCACCGTTTTGGGGCAGATCGTTTTATCGAAAAAATAAAGGAAAGTCCGGAATGGGAAGAGGCAGAAAGAAGCGAAAGACAGAGGGAGAAGGGTTTGGAATATGAGTGGGTAACCTATCATAGAAAGAAAGGAAAATAGTTGGAAGGAGTTTAAGTTATGTACCATGTATATAGAACGTATGGCGATGGTCCGCTGAAAAAACTAGAGATATTACCGAAAATAGAAAAGGGGACATGGGTAAATGTGATTGCACCGTCATTGGAGGAAATCACGGAAATTGAAAGTGCATTCGGGATTCCGGATGATTACCTAAGAGCGGCACTGGACGAAGAGGAAAGTGTGCGTTTGGATTCCGAGGACGGTACTGTTCTATTGGTCATTGATATGCCTTATGAGAATTTCGATTCCAATGAAAAATATCGTGGTACTCACTCGACGCTACCAATGGGTATTATTTTAGGGGATGACTATATTGTAACGGTTTCTTTGAACGAAAGCTTGGTATTGCAAGACTTTATTTCCGGTAAGGTGAAAGATTTCAGCACCAATAAAAAAACCAGGTTTTTATACCAAATCCTTTATCGGACTTCTGCTCTGTATTTGAGATATCTTCGCCAAATTGACAGGATTACCATACAAGTGGAAAAAGAATTGCACAAAAGCTATCGAAACAGTGAGCTGATTCAATTGGTGGGAATCGAAAAATCTCTGGTTTATTTTTCTACTTCCTTAAAAAGCAACGAGCTGGTTTTGGAAAAACTGTTTCGTCAAAAACCGATGAAAACCTATCCGGATGATGAAGAGCTTTTGGAAGATGTTATTATCGAAAACCGACAAGCGATGGAAATGGCCAATCTGTATAACAATATTTTAAGCGGAACCATTGATGCCTTTTCTTCGGTTATTTCCAACAATTTGAATATCGTCATGAAATGGCTGGCAGCCATTACCATTGTTTTTTCTGTGCCGACCATTATGTCAGGACTTTGGGGAATGAATGTGCCGGTGCCGTTTCAGGAAAATCCTTATGGATTTTTGATTGTGTCATTGGTCACCATTGTGGTTACCGGATTGGTGGCGATTTATCTGTATCGCAAGGATATGTTTTAAGGAGATATCTTTTGAGAAGAGAATAGAAGCAATAAAGGGAATATGCAATGATAAAAAATCCGGTGGAATTGGAGTGAAAGTGAAGATTCTAAATCCGGGGAAGGAGTCGGCATGAGAATCTTGGTGTTTGGTGCAGGTGTTTTGGGCTGCAATTTGGCGGCGAATTTATGCAAAGCCGGAAAAGATGTGACTTTGCTTGCAAGGGGACAATGGTATCAAAAGATACGGAAAAACGGCTTGACGATTCAAAATAAACTGACGGGGAAAGTGTCCTATTATTCTCTGCCGGTGATTTCCGAACTGAAAAAACACGATATCTATGATATGATTTTTGTGGCGGCACAATATACCCAATTGGATGAGATTGTGCCTGTCTTGGCTGAAAATGACTCGCAGAGGATTACTTTTATCGGGAATAATCTGAATCCATATTATTATGCTCATCTTTTGGCCGGCAAGCAGGTATTCTTCGGTTTTGCCCTGTCGGCAGGACACCGAGAAGAGCAAGCGGTGGTTTCGATAGATTTAAAAAGCATTACCGTCGGACACTTAAAGGGAAGAAATAGTGGTCTTTTCATTATGCGGCAGATTTTTCAAAGAAGTGGTTATCAATTCCGTTATCTGGCCAATATCGAAGATTATTTACTTTGTCATGCTGCGATTGTAGTGCCGATTTGCTATGCCTGCTATTGTGTAGATGGGGATTTAAAGAGAGTCGGTCGGAGTAAATCCTTGCTGCGTGCGGTGGTTTCTGCCAACCGAGAAGCATTTTATGCCTTGCAAAAATCGGGTGTGGAGCTTTTGCCGGAGACTTTGAGAAAATATCGAAGTCGGTGGTTTGGTAAGAAATGTTATTTCTTGTATAAAGTGATGGCCTTGACCTTTTTGGGACAACTGGCAGCCGCAGACCATGCTATGACCGCTATGGAGGAAATGAAAGCGCTGGCGCAAGGACTCGATGCCGTGATTTTGCAATCGGGTGTCAGGGCAAAAAATTATTGGAAATTAAAGGATTTACAGGATGTTATCTAGGGCTGCAAAGCTTTGGGAAATACATTTAAAAGGAAGAAAATATGAAAAAGAAATATTTTGTGATTGCGCTTGCCCTTATTTTGGCGGTGGGGGCTCTCATTTTTGGGAGATATCATTATAAGATTATTTTATCCTATCTGATTCCGGAAGCGAAACTGGAAGCAGGGGAAATCAAATTGCCGGTTTTAATTTATCATCATTTTTCCGAAAATGAAAACAACGACAGTTCATTGGTCGTTGGAAGAGAGAATTTTAGAAGACAGATGAAGTACATCAAGGACAATGGCTACCACACGATTTCCTTTCGGGAATTGGTGGATTTTGTGGAAAAGGGAGTGGAACTTCCGGAAAAGCCGGTCCTTATTACCATTGATGACGGCTATGAGAGTAATTACACGATTGCTTATCCGGTGCTCAAAGAATATGGTCTTAAGGCGACTATTTTCATGATTGGTCATGCTCTAGGGGCGAAAACTTACAAAAATACCAATGCCGGAGTGCCGGCGTATCTTACTTTGGAACAGGGAAAGGAAATGATTGCCTCCGGCTTGATTTCTATTCAAAGTCATAGTATGGATATGCACCAAATCGCAGAATACGAGGCATACCTAAGGAATCAGAAAGTGCGCACTTCTGCCACGATAAAGGACTTTGACACGGAAGAAGAGTATATTGAGCATTTTCATCAGGATACCGAGCAGTCGAAAAAACAGATTACCGAAGATTTTGGCGAGGAATGGCTGGCTTATTCCTATCCGCTGGGGTACCATGATGATTTGACCGAACGACTTTTGACGGAGAATGATATCAAAGTAACGTTAATCGTAGAGCGAGGCATGAATATTATCAAAAAAGACTCGCCCGAAAGTCTGCGCAAGCTAAAACGTTTTTCCATCAGTGATAAAACAAGTAATTGGGAATTGGACCGTATCTTACAATATCCGGCAACCAGAAAGAGGTAACAATGTATAAATTTTTAATTCAAAGCATGGTAGAAAAAGAAGATTTGAAGAATTATCTTTATTTCGATATATTTAAAAGGAAGAAAATGATTGTGCCGATTATCTTCTTTTCTTCTATGGCAGGTAGTTTTTTTATTACATACACGGAATGGGGATTTTCCATCATTGATTTTATCATCTTTGGTTTGCTCTTTTTTGTGATTGGTATCGGGCTTGTTTTCCTGCGGATGGAAATGCAGGCCAAAAAAAGAATCCAAAGAGATACTCTCAAAAATTACAGTACCATGAAAGAGTTCCGTTTTTATGAAAGCAAATTGAGCATTGAAAACACTGCTACCAAGGAAAAAACGGAACGGGAATACAGCAGTTTCCATGCCGTAGTGGAGAGGAAAAAGTATTTCTACCTATACTATACTCCTTATGAAGTCAGTATTATTCGCAAAAAAGATTTGGACAACGAAGAGGAGTTCCGAGGATTTTTAAAGCAGACATTTGGGATGAAATATCAGAGGGGTTAGGGAAGGAAGAGACGACTTGGAGTTATCAAACAAAAAATTCCCAACCAATTTTCCTTTTGGAATTAAATTTCACGAAAAATAATAAAACAAAAAAGAATTCCGGACATCAAAAGCCCTTATTTTAAGGGCTTTTGGTAATTGTAGAAAGTTTTTGAAAAAACTTTGAAAAAGGTGTTGACAAGCAATGACATCTTTGCTATAATCATCTTCGTTGCTCAGG
>JAUMXK010000037.1 GCA_030535295.1 Eubacteriales bacterium
CTATGCTCCTTGATACCTAAAGTACTATGTTTTGAGCGAAACGACGGAAGTCAGGGATTATATCACAGATTTCCTAAATTTAAAAGATGTTTTTGTTTCTAAAGTGGTTCATTCGGATTCTAAAGTTTCTTTTTATATCGAAACGAATCCTTCGACTCATACTTGTCCTCGTTGTGGCAGTCAGACTTCTAAAATACACGATTACCGTAACCAAACCATTAAAGATTTACCGTTTCAGTTCAAACAATGTTTCTTAATTCTTAGAAAAAGAAGGTATGCCTGTTCTTGTGGAAAACGATTTTTAGAGAACTATTCTTTTCTTCCTAGATACCATCAACATACTTCTAGGTTAAGCGAATATATCCTTCATAAACTGCGAGATTGCTGTTCCTTAAAAAGCATTGCCGAGGATGTCAACCTCTCCACTCCAACGATTCAGAGAATATTAAACATGGTTTCTTTTTCCAAACCTTCTCTTCCAAAAGCTCTCTCTATCGATGAATTCAAGGGCGACACTAACGGTGAAAAACACCAATGTATTCTTGTCGATCCTTCCAGAAGAAATGTCTTAGATATTCTTCCGGATAGGAAGTGGGCTTCTCTTTCCGGCTATTTTCGTTCGTTTCCCAAACAAGAGCGGTATCAGGTTCCATTTTTTTCTTGCGATATGTGGAACCCTTATGCCGATTTAACCAAAACATACTTTCCGAATGCCAAGATTATCATTGATAAATATCATTTTATCCGGCAGGTTACTTGGGCAATCGAAAAGGTTCGCAAACGGCTCCAAAAAACAATGCCTACTTCGTTAAGAAAATACTATAAAAGAAGTCGTAGTCTTATGTTAAAACACTACCATTCTTTAAGTCCTTCTCAGAAAGAGACTTGTGATCTTATATTTGTAACTTGTGCTAATACCTACCGTAATTGGAAACCGGAAATACTAAACGCATTTAAGTATCACTGGATTACCAATGGTCCAACCGAAGGCTTTAACAATAAGATTAAAGTTCTCAAAAGGGTTTCGTATGGTCTAAAGGATTTTAAACGGTTTCGCTCTCGTATATTACTTGTAACTAATTAACCATTGGTGGCGGTCTTGGGGATTATTTCCCCTACCATAAAATAGTATTTCCTTCCTTTTTATCAAAATCCTCTGAAACATAAAAATGGAGCAGGTTTCAGAGAAACCCACCCCAACTATTGACAAAGAGCCACTAAAAAAGCAGAGCAGCCGCTTAACTTATCCTTGCCTTATACGGACACTCGGATTCGTTAAACCTTGCTGCTCTGCCTATTTATGCTTTGCTAAGAATTGCAATATACCTTTTTTCATTTAAAGTTTATAATTTATCTTTCTGACAGATTTTTATACACTAAGTCCCGCAGATTACAAGGAGTTCTCCCTTTTCTCCACCTCTATTCCGGATAGACAAATCTTTTGTTTTCTACTAATTCTTTTTTATACTTCATAATATAATACTTTGCCATCGCCAGATTTTGGTCGGTGTAATTCCCACATTCTCTGGCCGTAGCTCCGGGAATTTCCCCTTCATAAGCCAGAATAAAATCGCAAAGCGATAAAATCAGCTCATAGATATCTTCCGAATTCAAGTCGCCAAACATCAGCAAATAAAAGCCGGTTCGGCATCCCATCGGCCCAAAATAGACAATATCTTCTTTTTTCTCACTATTTCGCAAATAAGTCGCTGCCAAATGTTCAATACTGTGTATCGCCGGCACATCCATCACCGGCTCTCTGTTCGGTGCGGTAAAGCGCATATCAAAAGTGGTAATGGTACAATTATCCTTGTTATCTCGCCGAGAAACATAAATACCCGGAAAAAGATCTAAGTGATTGATGGTAAAACTGGTGATTCGTTGCATGGGGGGCTCCTTTCTGAGAATGTGATACAAATATTCTTTTTGTTTATTGGCTAAGTCTATTTTAATACAATAGCGATTATTTCTCAATCTGAAATCTTCTTTTTATTAAAGCATTCCAATGCTTCTTTAGAAAATGCTTTCTCCTTTTTCCCTTCCGGCCTACGGTCAACATCATCATCAAAGGCTTTGGTACTTTTGAAGCGGAAGTAAGACTTGGGTTGTAGCCATTTTAGAGGGCATTCAAATCGATAATCAAAATGTAAAAATTTAAAAGAGGCCTACTTTTCGACAAATAGCTAAAAATGCCAGAGCGTTTCTTTTTCACCTTTATTACCATTTTCACTATGACAGTGAAACTTACTTTAAATTCGTACTAATTGCCATTCCTATATTTTACTCTAAGCCAACAACTCCTCCAATTTTTTCTCTATAATTTCCTTCTCCCTACTTCCATTCGTCTTGAAGCGTAAAACAGGAATCTGATATTGTCTTAAAATATTATCTTTTAATTGATCTCTTTCAAACTGCTTTGTGCCTTCTTTATGAAAAGAATATCCATCCACTTCTATCACCAATATCGGCCGCTTACTGACCTTATTAAATATCAAAAAGTCTACATGTGTTGCCGGATTCATGGCATACTCACACTCTCTGTCATTTAAAAGCTCTGGATTTTTAATTAACATATTAAAAGGGAAATGACAAATAACATCAATACCAGAGTAGTTCTCGCCATCAATAATATCCGTCAATAATCCATACATCAAATTTTCAGAGTCATATCGTGATACTTTTTTATGTTCCTTTAAATATTCCATTCGTTCTTTTGTATATTGCGTGTATAAATAATCAAATATAGAATAGATTTTACTATCACTGATTTCAAAATTATTATAATTGATATATGCTACTAAATCACTTATATTTTTTTCTGATGACTGCTCATTTCCTGTGATTACTAAAACCAAGTTTTTCTTTGCTCTTGAAATTGCCACATTCAGTAAGTATGGATCATCTGTAAAATCTGTAATTTCATCATCTACTGTCGAAATAATAATGACTTCCTTTTCTCGGCCTTGAAATTTATGGACTGTCGAAACATCAATGCCTTCTATCTGATGGCTTATTTTCTTTCCTTGATTTCTATATGGGGTGATAATTCCAATTTCTTCTCTTTCTACTTTCAAATCCGGGAGAATTTCATTGGTTATAACATCAATCTGCCGTTGATTATAGCGGCCTCTGCTGTGGTTGCCTTTGACGGTTTTTACAACAGATAACACCTCTTCTTCTCCAAAATCCTCCGTCATTACCAAAAGATTGCCATTATAAAATTTTTGATTACAAAAATTGATTATTTTGGGATGGCATCGATAATGTTCTCGTAACAATACCTTTGCCACATCAGGAAGTATATCCATCACCGATTGAAGAAAGCTATTCGCAAAATGGTAACCATTATTTAGTCCGGATTGATTAAATATCTCTTGTGCTTCCTTTTTTGCTTCAGGATCCACAATATTAGGCAATTGTTTCGTGTCCCCTACAATAATTGCGTTTTTGGCACAAGATAGAGCCAAAGCCCCTGTTGCAATATCCACTTGAGAGGCCTCATCAATAATTAGATAATCATAGATAACTTCCTTACTTAAACTGGTTTTAGAAGAAAAAGTTGTACTTAATACTACTGGATATTCTGCCAGCACTATTTCCGAAGACTTCCACAACTCGTCTTCCGAAAATATCCTTCTTTCTTTATTTTGACTATATTTCTCGGCCAAGTTATGCTTTAATACTTCCATAGATAATTCTGTCATGTCTGTTAAAACACTTTTCTTATTACCAACAACTTTTTCATAATCTGAAATTTGCTCAATAATTTCTTGCTCCTTTCTTTCTAAAAAAAGCCACTGAAAAGTTGTAATAACCATGGCAATCTCTTGATTATAAAACTTCCAATCTCTAATTCCATAAAAAAGAAAGCTTTTTAGTTTAAATAAAATTCCTAGTTTTTGTCTTTTCACAGACTGATTTTGACAATCTTGCCATAACTTCATAATCCTTTTTGAAGAAAGATTCTGCTTCAACTTATTTCTATCAATACTGACATTACTTTCATTTACATAGTTTGCAAAATGCTTTTTTTCTATCTGTAAATCCGCCAGTTCTTGCTTCAAGGACGCTATTTTTTCTTGTTTATCAAATATTTCTTGTAATTCCTCTGTTAGTTTCTTTACCTCTCCTAATGATGAAAATACATCTGCTAATCTCCAATGTTCAAAATTGGGATAATCTTTTGTCTGCTCCAGTATAAATTTTCTCTTATTTTCACTATTGCCTAACTGAGCAACAAGAAAGCCTAAATCATACTTTGGTGCTGATAATTTTTCATATACATTCTCAATTGCGGCATTGTTATTTGAGGCAATTAATACTGTTTTTCCCTGCATTAAAATATTGGCAATAATATTTAAAATGGTTTGTGTTTTCCCCGTTCCCGGTGGTCCTTCAATTACACTTATCTGGTTTTCCAAGGCATTTTTCACCGCTTGATACTGGCTCTTATTACACCCAAATGGGAAAATGGGTATTTTATTCTCTTTTAATGCCATAGTTGGCTGATACGGATTTAAATATTTGGCAAGTGCCACCTTACTACTTATGGCAGCAATACCTTCATATCGTTTTGGCAATAATTTTTCTTCAGTTTCTTCATTTTTCAAATTACTTAAATTCGCAATCTTTTTTAAATACTCAAATACCCTTTTCGATTGCTCTTCTATAAGGCATGAGCCGGAGATTTCCAGCTCATGCTCAGGATAATCCTCTTCAAAACCATTGTTAAAGCAAATATGCCAAAATGCCTTATTATCCCCTCGGAACAAAACCACCTCTTTCATTCCGGAGAACTCTCTTCCATTTTTAGAAATGCAAATTTCTTTTGGATTTATTTCTTGCCCATTTAGACATTCTATATTTTCAAAGGAATATGTGTATACTTGCGAACTTCCTCGAAAGACCACATTCCATTTGCCTATTTGTGAATCGAATTCGCAATAAGCAATGTCCTTACTGCGATTTTGTCCTTTTATGAAAATCATTTGTTTTGGTATCATTTTAGGGGTTCCTTTATATTTTCGTATTTTATTTTATGTTGTATAGACCTTTTATTAGTGAAACATCTTTTCCAT
Source organism: Eubacteriales bacterium (assembly GCA_030535295.1). Classification (GTDB taxonomy): domain Bacteria; phylum Bacillota; class Clostridia; order Lachnospirales; family Vallitaleaceae; genus W11650. The sequence continues at coordinate 5,079 of JAUMXK010000037.1, forward strand.
TATTTTTTAGTTCAATTCCGTCTTTTGTAGTTAAAATTTTTACATCTTTTATATTATCTAAAACTTTCTTTTCTGTTTCCGGAGTCCAGTATATATTTAACTTTTCTTTTGCTCTTGTAATCGCAGTATAAAAAATATTATGCGTAATTAACTCCTCAACCTCGTGTGTAATTACAATCTTTACAGATTTATATTCTAAACCCTGTGCCTTGTGAATTGAAACAGCATAGCTTACTTGAAACGGAACAATTGAACTAATATCTTCATCGTCATAATCTGAACTATTATTTTTATTTACCCAAAAACGAATAACTGAATTATTTCTTTTTGAAAGCTCTAACAACTCAAAGTCATATCCTTCAGCATCTATGCCATTAATAATCATCTCCACTTCAATATCAAACCGTATCCTATTTTCTTCCTTTACAATTCCCAGAATTTTCCCTTTTAAATTATTATAGATTAAAGGATCAAATCTCTTTGATTCATTAAATAAAATAGGATCTCCAATTTTAAAAGTATTAACTCCCCACTCAATTGCAGAATTGCTGTTATTAGATTGTAAAAATCGGTTAATATTATTAATTCCATATAGTCCATCATAATTCAAGCAAAGAATTATTTCATCATCCGCTAGTTTTTCGAAAATAGAATCATCTAATCTTTTGCTGCAATCATTCTTTACCAGTGCTTCAAGAATAGAATCCTCACTTTTTCGTACTCTATTCCAAATCAATTGTAATTGCTCGTCATCACTCCTATATTGTTTTGTTAGTAAAGAAATAGATGTTCTTGGCAAAAAAGCTGGAATGATATTAAACCAATTTCCGAATTGAATAGATTGAATCTGAAATACATCCCCTACTAAAATTAAAAGCGTAAATTTTGCTTTGTTAAGTATCTTAACCATGTCAAAATTACTAACTGTACTACATTCATCAACAAATAATAACTGACTATTGCATTCCTTATTTCCGTCTTTTAAACTCAGAAACTTGTCTATTGTCATATATCTACAATTTTCTATATTAATTCTTCTTTTTAAATTATTTATAGCCGGATGTGTTTTAGTTAAATATAATTTATCAGCTTTTGAAAAAGCTTGTGAAATATGATTTATCAAAGTCGATTTTCCTGTTCCAGCTGAACCATATATTAACGCTACACAAGAATTCTCAAACATTTCTCTTAAATATTTCCTTTTTTCTTCACAATCTATATTTATTCTGCCCTCTAGAATCTGTTGTTCCACATAAGCTGTATAATCTTTCACTTTTTTTCTTGAAAGTTCTTTTAATTTCTCTATAATTAATTTGCAATTTTCCGCATTTTCTTTAATGTATATATGATTTTTATGCACTTCTAATTTTCGACCTTGGTGCTTATAATACACTTTACTATTATAGTCTTCTTGCAAATCCAATATATTTCTGAAATCATCCAATTCATCCACCGAGGTAAATATAATCCCTTTTGTTTCTGTATTATTTCTAATCTTTCGTGCCAAAAATTCATGTTCTCTATTATCTACATCAATACAATCTAGTAAATCAAAAATTCTAGGATTATGATTAACTAATGATGTGTTAAACGGCATTTTCTCAAATGGAACACAACGGATATTCAGATATAAATTGGATAGTTGTGAACAACTTTCTTTTCGATATGTCTGTTTTTTTATTATTTTATTGTTTAATCTATATAACAAATATCTTAAAGTATTATAACCTTCTCTTTTATTTATGATGATATCACGGCTACTGTCCAGTATTCTTTCAAAGCGAGGGGTATTTATCTCTTTAAAAATTTCAATTTTCGCAAATTTATAGTATTGATCTGATGATGTTACAATATCAACCAAATTGATTTGATTATCTTTTATAAACTGCATCAGCTGATTATATTCTTTACTACTTGTATTTATTGATATAACTTCAGAAGGCCCAAATACACGCGAAAAATTTTGTAATTCGCAAGGTCTAATCGATACTTCCCAATCTGTGATAATTTGTATCGGCATACTATGTTTCATAATACTAATGCTACTATTTCCAATTAATAATTTGACTGCATAATTCCCTAATATCTCCTTATCAGTAAATGCAATTACCCTATCAAATTTACTAACATTATCATTTGCAATTGTAAATGTTACCTCATAATAAATTTTTTTGTTTACGAAAAATGGTTTAATTTTTTGAATATAATAACGATCTGTATACTCATTACGAAATTCTAAACTTTCTTTTTCTTCTATTCTTTCTGCTATTTTTTGGTAATATTCCATTAAATGACTATCTAAATTAATTGGAAATTGTTCAATATTTTGCAAAATATTTAAATCAAATTCATCTCTTAAAAATAGCTTTAGCTTTAAAAGGTATTCGTAATACTTTATCATTAGTCTTTCCGAACCATTTTCATCGAAAGTATAATGCGAAACTGATTTCTGAAGTAAGTCATGAAATTTCTTCAAAAAGTTATATTTTCTCCTACATTCGCTTTTCAAGCAATTAATTGCTTCATTCTTTTCTTTATAATCATTCGGATTGGAATTATCTAAAAAATATATTTTTTGAATGATATATTCCACGAAATTTCTTAGTTGTGATAAAATATTTTGAGATAAAAAGCCTCTTTCAACTTTAGACATTAATTCAATATTTTTACAAATTGCATTATTGCTATCTAGTATTGCTTTATCTATATTTGACATCTTGAATTTCCTCCAATTATTTATATTGTACTATGTTCTTAAAAGTATCTAATAATCCTATTCATCTTTCAGCTTCAAAATCACTTCTTCTATACTCTAATTTTTTCTTATTCTATCTCAAATTTTTTTCACTCCAAAAGTTTCATCCTCTTCCTCCTATAAATATATCCCCTCCCTACCTCCACTCAATCTCCTCATTCACTTTCCTATGAATATCCACCCTGCTTTGAATGTCGATTGGATTGACCAGCCAGCCGTTGAGGGTACAGTTTCTGATAAACTCATCAATCCGGTTGATTCCTTTCATTTCTTTTAGAGTAACCACGACACCAAAGCGAATGCCTTTGCCATCTTCGGGATTTAGGCGATTGCTGGTTTTGATTTCCATGCCCCAGTTTTTATTGGCATAGGACTTTCTTGGACGCATTCCGGCTTTTGGCACTTCTGCTACATATTTGACATTATCCCATTTGCGAAATCGCTCTCTTGCTTCCTTTTCCAGAATATAACTTAGCTCCGCCCCCGGTAAATTTTCTTGATTTTGTTTATCCCCTACAATATCTTTTAATTTCCCCTTATCATCAATTCTACCAAAATGTAAATTCAGCTCGGTATTTGTGTAATCAACTCCCTGCGAGCGATTGCACATGGGGAAATAGCACATGGTCGCCTTGGCGATGTACGGGTATTCTTCGCCCTTTAACGGAACCGGAAAATAATAATTATAGGTGTTCCACTTTTCGCTAATATCCGACACAATAAATTTTATTTCGTCCTCCCTACTTTGCACAATCTCTTCCATTCTAATCGGCACGATTCCATGTCCATAAACAGCAACCTCCTCCGGAGTCGGACTTTCTTTCCAACCCCTGGCTGCATCAATAATCAATGCCTTTGCCACTTCTTTGCTAAATCCAAGAACATCAATGAGATACGATAATTTACGAGCAATCCAAGGAGCGGCAAAGGAAGTGCCGGCGACATACGCCGCTCCCAATGGTTCACACACTCTGATATACTGCTCTTCGCTCCCTCCATAATAGCTGACATCCGGCTTGGCAAAAAACGATAATGCCAATCCTTTTCTTGTATATTTGGTAGATAAGTCTTGCCTTGTCACTGCATTTACCACCATACCATTAATCGAATCTGCCGGTGATCCGATTTTTTCTATGCTTTCATTTGGCTTATTCGTTCCGGCAATCACAAAAATCACATCATTTTCATACTGAATCTGATCAAGCACAGCCGCCTCCGCAGATATGAAATTATCGTTAATCTCTTGATTACTCCCCATAGAAATATTCCAAACCTTTATATCTCTGTTTTTTAGGATAATCTCTTTTATTTTTTTTATAATCGTAAAGGATGAAAATTGACCGCCGGTAGCGACTCCAAAATGACGAACCTGAAATCTTCCGCAGCCATCTTCCAGCCATGGATTTAATTTCGGCCCATCCACAATCAAAGACGACACTGCCGTTCCATGCCGATAATCCCTTGAACTTTTCGGAATATTTTCATCAATCATTTCATAAGCCTTCACCCATTCATGAAAGTAAACCGTTTCATCAAACAGCGTATCGATAACTCCAATGGTCGGCTCTATGGTGGGACTTGGAATATAGAGTAAATCTTCTGTTTTTTCTTTGATGAAATCGGTAGGAGATAACTCCAACAAATCGACAGTAGCCATCGAAACCAGATATGGCATTTTCTCAAATAAAATTTCCAGCTGATTTTCATCTAAATAAACGGTTTGGTTATCCAAAATCCTACCGGATAAAATGTCAATTCCAATTTCTTTCAAAAGGCTTTTGATATCCAGTCCGATATCATATAATGTAATAATACTTTGCTTTTTTTCCCATTCCGGCTCTTCTATCGCAAAGTCCTCAATGTATGAAACATCTGCTATCACCTGTTTAAAATTCGACTTATTTATGGAAAAATTATGATAAGGAACCGCATCCATCCATTTTCTATTATCAAATATTGTTTTCTGAATCCCCTTTGGAAAGTGTGCCTTCATCACTTCTATCGCTTCCGATAAAAGTTGAACACTATTCTCCAAATCTATTTCTTCCAAATAATAGGTAATAATATGCCTTGTTTTTGCTGGATTAAATTTTGCACCGACGATAGAAAAATTAGACTCTTTTCCCTTAAATAGCCCACTGATTCGATTGCTTTTAGCTGCAATTTTATTGTAATGCACACTAATGAAAAGTCCTTCGAAAGGCCTTTTCTGTGTTTGCCAAAATTCTTTGATTTGATGAAGTTTATTGACTAATCGGAGCATCTTATCTGCTGTTACGGTTTCTTTGCCATTGATTGCCGCTCCGCCTCCACCTCCACTTTTGTTCGCTTGGATAAATCGTTTTCCCTTTAATTCCAATACATTATTCATCCTCATCCTCCTGCTTTAATTTTCTGGAAACGGTGCTTTTCGATTCTCCTTTTAGCTTTTCGATTTCCCTGACAGTAAATCCTTTCTCATAAAGCTCGCTGATACTTGTCTGTTCCAGATTTCCAATCAGATTGTTATAGAGTCTTCTTAAATAGTCGTGCTCCAACTCGATATCGCTAAATGCTAAAGAGGTTTTAATGATATTTTTTAGTTCGCCCGGATAAGGTAATTTATCCGCTGTTTTGAGTATTTTCTTAAATAATCGGGTGTCTTTGGAAATTCCCCTGAAGTTCTTGATAAACGAAGATAAATAATGTTCCGCCACACTAATTAAGTCATCTGTACTATATCGATTAAAGCTAATTACCGCATCAAACCTTCTAACTAATGCTTTATCAAAACTGGAAAAGAGATTGGTCGTGGCAATCATGACAATTTCCTTATTTAAATCCGTCAGTCTATCCAATTCTCTTAAAATAGTCGATGTCACTCTCCCCATTTCTCGTACATCATTGGAATTCACTCTATCAAGGGCAATCGCATCAATTTCATCAAACAGTATCACCACTCGATTGGAATAAGGAAGTCTATTAATTTCCTGAAAAACATTGGTAATATTCTTATTGGTTTGTCCCAGTTTACTATCGATTAGATTTTCAAAATCCACATAAAAAAGTGTCCTGTCCAGTAATCTAGCTATGTGTTTCGCCGCCTCTGTTTTTCCGCTCCCCGGAAGTCCTTCAAACAAAAACTTATTAATGCCTACATTGTGATTGACCGCATTGATAATCCCCTTAATATCATTGGTAATTTCCGCCGGAAGATTTAAGGACTCGAGCTCTCGGATGTCCAATTGTTTTAAAAACTCACTCTCAAAATCACTACTTTGCGGAACATACAAATTCGCTTCTGACATCAATCCCATAATATATTCTGCCAATTCACTGTCTCCAATACTGTCAAAATACCTTGCTATCTGAATGGCTTCATTGCGGAAAGCAGTTTCATTTCTCTCTACATGATATCTGATTAAATTAAGTACATTTTGCTTCTTCATGGCGAATCCTCCTTGCTACTCTATTCCATCTATTCCCCAAAATCGCTTTGCGATGTTTCATTTCTTGCAATAACGCTCTATTTATTTTCTCTCCCTTTTTTCTTTCGATAGTTATCATATCACAAAATAGGACAAATGTATATATTTTGGGACAAGATTGTTATAAAAAAGAGTTGCTTTGGAAGTTTTTCTGCAACTTTCAAAGCAACTCTTTTTTGTTCAAATACTCATTTAACTACTAATTCTCTATTACTTTTCCGTTTTTTTCTCTCCACTGAATGTAATCATCCACATCTGATTTGACAAAACTCAAACACACTGTTACCACCGCAGCATCATCAGCCAATCCCACGCCTGGAAGAAAATCCGGAATTATATCAATTGGTGATAAATAATAAATCAATGCTCCTATTATCGAAATTATACTTGCGACAGGAATATTTGTATATTCCTTCTTTGCATAACTTCTTAACAATGATACAAAAACAGGCACCATAGCTAATTTATCTCCAATAGCAGGAAAAGCTTTCAACTTCTTCTCCAGCTGTTGCAAAAAATCTTCCAACTTATCCTTATCCTTTAATATCACTTCTGCTTCTAACTTTGTCTTTTCTAATTGTTCCCTAGCTTGAATATCATTCATTCTCTTCTACCCCTTTCTATTACAGCAGTATACACTTATTATTATACCCCCCCCCCACATTTTTTTGTCAAGTATTTTTTTAATTTTTTCTGTATAAACTTAATGAATCTCTATTCCCCTCTACTCCTCGCCCAATCCTCTCAAGTACTTCCACAATATCATTGCCAGTTCCCCGCGGCTTACTTGCGCTTTGGGATTGATTTCTCCGTTTTCTGTCAACAATACTTGATTGCGGATTGCCCACCGGAAGGAGTGCAACGCCCATTTTGAAACCTTTCTTTCATCCATATAATATTTCAAATCATTTTCTTCAATTATACTGCCTGAAAGCTTATTTCTCCCTTCCATTTTCGCTGAATAGGTAAAGTTATAAAGGATTGTCGCAAGCTGCTCCATCGTTATTTTCTGATGGGGAGAAAATCGGTTTTTATCTGTTCCGGATACCACTCCGCTTTGCATTGCCCATAGTACCGATTTCTCATACCAGCTCCCTTTTTTTACATCTGCAAAAGAATGATTCTGATTCCCTGTCATAGCATTGTGTTTTACATCATTGACTTCTTTTCCGTTACCGATAGACGGTGTCTTTGTGCCGTTACGACGAAGCACCAGTTTCACCACAAAGTACTTTTGACTTACCGTCACCTCATCCAAAAGTTTTATGGTGTAAAAGCCGTTTCGGTTGATAGCTTTATCGGTGCGAACTAGAGTAAAGTTTTCTTCTTGATTAATCCAATTTCTATCTTCTTCATTGCTTTGACCGATAAAAATATCATAATCTACCTCTTGATTTTCCACTTGATAAATAGAAATCGGAATGTCGGTGATTCTCTCCGGATTTTCGGTTTTTCTTTCAAATATATTTAAAAAGATATTTTCCGGCTCATCTACCGTAACGCCAGATAGGGAACTCGTACCATAAATGTCATACAGATAGACATGGGCGTTTTCTTTTTTCTCCGATACATTGGTAAAGACATAATTCTTATCCGAGCCGAAGGAAGAATAACTCATCCAGTAATATCCATCCATTCCCTTGAGCTGTGTCCCCCAGCTGTTTTTCACCAGATAAGCTCCTCGAACCGTTTTTTTAGAAAACAGACTTTCCTTTATCTCAATATTATCATCCCAGCCAACCAAAATGACAGCGTGATTGGCACGACGCTTAGAAGTGGCATGGTAGGCATTTTCTACTCTGCTTCTGTTGTCTGCGGTCTCGGTCATCACCGGCCCGAATAATCTATGGGTTTCCTGATAGTACGAGCTCATAACCGAGCCGTACTCCATAATATAGCGCTTGATTTCATCAGTTTTATTGCTAATCACAATCATATCGCCGACAAATTTCATGTGCTTCTTTTGGTTGACATCTCTTAATAAAGGAATGCCGTCAAACAAAGTTCCGCTTCCGGATCTGGCAATGCGGTTTCTACGCTGGACATCGCCGCATGTGCCCAGCAGGCATTCGACCTGCCTTGATTTTTGACCGCTGAAACCAATCCCAATTCTCTGGCATCGTATCGACTTGGTAAGTCTACTTCGCCTACAGTTTCTTGTGCATAGATTTGATTTATCATTGAAACATACGGCATTACCCCTTGAAACAGAATGGATAATACCAAAGCAAAAACCGGCTCTATTTTTATCGTCTTTTCTGCCTATTTCCTTTATCCCTCATAAGAACTATTTTTGCTCTATTTTTCGCCTATTTTTTAATTACCGGTTGCTATTGTCCGGCTTCCTTGATAAAATAATCATAGGACCTTACCCAACTGCCAAAGGAGTATGCCATGAAGCCGAAGATGTATTTAATTACCGGTGCAAACGGGCATTTAGCCGGCACCATTATCCGTTATTTAAAAAAAGAAGATTGTATGATTCGCGGACTTATATTACCTACCGAAGAAAATCAGAATACCGCCAATATTCAATATTTCAAAGGAGATGTTACCAAGCCATCCTCCCTAGTTCCTTTCTTTTCGGGTACTAGGGACTATGATGTCATCGTCATTCATGCTGCCGGTATGATTTCGATTGAAGATAAAATTAGTCCTGCACTCTATGATACCAATGTTAACGGTACCAAGAATATTCTAAAGTTTTGTAGGGCATTTGAAGTTAGTCGACTTCTTTATATCAGCTCCGTTCATGCCATTGATGAAGGAGATCATATCAGCGTCATTCGAGAGGTCAAAGATTTTCCCACCGAAAAAGTAATCGGTGCCTATGCCAAAACCAAAGCTGAGGCTAGCCAAGCCGTTTTGGACGCAGCAAAGGAAGGTCTGGATACCGTAATCGTCCATCCATCCGGCATTTTAGGCCCACTGGACGACGGGAAAAACCACATTACACAATTTATCCAGCTTTATTTGGCCGGTAAACTCCCTGCCGGAGTGACGGGTGGCTATGATTTTGTAGATGTGCGTGATGTGGCAAAAGGCTGTATTGCTGCTGCAAAATATGGGGAAAAAGGAGAAACTTATATCCTTTCCAACCGTTACACTACGGTCAAGGATTTGCTGGAATATATGCGGCTCGCCACCAATGGCAAGCGGAAGATTTGCCTGCCCCTCAATCTTGCAAAAAGATTGGCCCCCCTTTTTGAATGGTATGCCAAAGTAAAAAAGAGGCGTGCCCTATACACCAAATATGCGCTCTACACGATGGCCGCCAACGGTCGTTTCTCCCATGATAAAGCCACCATGAAGCTGGGCTATTCCCCACGGGATATCAAAGACAGTATCCGGGATACCATTACTTATCTAAAGACCGGAAAATATGCACTTTAAGGATATACAGAGGCTGTTGCCCTTTGAAAAGCTTATCATTCCTATGTTAGCGAAAAAATCGATAGATTAATTGCTCTCTCCAGTCTGTCCTTATCAATTTCTTCCATTGAATTGGCAATATTCCAAGAAAGTTATCCGGCCAAAATCGAATGTTCCTGGAAAACTGCCGCAAATAGTCGATAATACTCACGTCGATTAAATTCCTTGATATTAATGCCATTTAATGAAAGTCGTGCAAAGAATCTTGCACAACATCTTGCCTTATGTTACAATAATAGCAGTTCCACGACTACACATCGGTTTTACAGAAGGAGTTTTCTTGTGGGCAAGTCATTTATTTATCACGGTAGTTATCAAAAAATTGAATCACCAGAAATTCGCCTTGGCAAAAACACCAAAGATTTCGGAACGGGTTTTTATTGCACAACAATCAAAGAACAGGCAGAAAGATGGGCGATTCGTTATAGTACACCCATTGTCAATACTTACAGCTTACGAATGAACGAACAATTAAATATTTTGGAATTTAAAACCATGACCGAAGAATGGCTTGATTTTATTATTGCATGTCGTAACGGCAAACCTCATTCTTATGATATTGTTATTGGAGCAATGGCCAATGATCAAGTGTATAACTATATTTCTGATTATGTTGATGGTGTCCTGACAAGAGAACAATTCTGGGCATTAGCAAAGTTTAAATACCCAACACACCAGATTGTATTTTGTACGCCGCAGGCACTATCTTGCATTTCTTACGAATCTTCTGAGGAGGTTTTCTATGAACGGAAGAGAAGATAAAAAGGCGAATGACTTGTTTTTTACATGTAGCTTAATTGAATATATTGCTCGCAAAACGAAAAACAAAAGTTCCGTTGTGATTGAGGCATTGGGAAAAGACAATCTTGATAAAATCTATGACCTGGCTGATATTTATCATAGCGATAATATCGAACGGGTAGCAAGTGATTTTATTGAAGAAGCCGGCCTGATAAGCGGCTCTTATGATCCGGTCGGTTTGGCACGCTATTCTATCCCCAGTCATTGGGATATTGGGAAAATTTATAAGCGATTGATTCTCGGTATTGCCGCCGCCGAACAAATCGACATCATCGATGCCCTCTGGAGGGCTTATCATTCCTATGTTAGTGAAAAAATCGATGATTATAATAGCAGTTTTTATTATGATAGTCCCCAAAACATTTTAAACGCTTATTTATATCATTATATGGAATGAGTTGCCTTGTTCCATCATGGATTCTTACCAACTTTAAAACACCCAAAAATGAGGCTGTTACATTTTAAGATTTTCATACAAGATATAAGGCAAACTTCCGATGCTTTCCCACAATACCTTGTGTAAAATCTGTATTTTGCAACAGCCCCATTCTTTCGCTTTTAAGGGCAAATGAAGGAGAATATATCCCCCTTTCTTCCCTACTCCTGATAATATCCCGCCTGAGCATCCCAAAGCTCCTGATACTTACCGCCGCTTTGGTAAAGCTCGGCATGGCTGCCGATTTGCACAATCCTGCCTTCGTCAAAGACCAGAATCCGGTCGGCAAACTTGCAGCTTGAGAGGCGATGGGAGATAAAGATGGCCGAGCGGTCGCTTACGATATCGCCCAATCTTTCGTAAATCTCGGCTTCGGCAATCGGATCAAGAGCCGCCGTCGGCTCATCTAAAATGATAAAGGCAGCATCCCGATAAAGTGCTCTGGCAATGGCAATTTTCTGCGCCTCACCACCGGAAATCTCAATCCCGTCCTCCTCAACATCCGTATAAAGATAAGTTTCCAAGCCTTTTTCCCAACCGGCGATTTTCTCCGTCAGTCCGACCGCTTCCATACAGTCCTCTAACTTTTCCAAATCATAGTGCATGCTGCCGGCAATATTTTGCCCCACCGGATAGGCTAAGAGTTTAAAGTCCTGAAACACCACCGAAAAGATTTTTAGATAATCCTCATACTTATACTTGCGAATATCAATGCCGTTCAGCAAGATTTCTCCCTCCTCCGGATCATAAAAGCGGAGCAGAAGCTTAATAAAAGTAGTCTTTCCTGAGCCATTTTGACCGACAATTGCTAAGCGTTTGCCGATTTCAAACTTTAAATTCAAATTGTTCAACACAAAATTTTCCGTGCCCGGATAGCGAAAGCTGACATTCCGAAATTCCAGTTCATATTTGCGGTCTATCCTTTTTTCCGTTGTCAAAGTGCCGGTATACATATCCGAGCAAATATCCAGAAAATCCATTGCTTCTTTGGCATAGGGGATATTGGCTTTCAGCTCAATCAAAAATGCACATAAAATGCCAAAACCAATCACAAATTGGCTGATTCCTCCAATATACTGCGTAAAATAACCAATCGAAAATGCTCCGGCATAGGCTTTGACCCCTACCAATAAATAAATCAAAATAACCTGAATATGTCTTAGGGCAGTGCAAGTCGCTTCTGCTCTTGCCACAATAGTGTTGACATATTTTTCAAAAATATTCCCTTTAAAATAAGGGTTGCTTTGATTGGAATGAAGCAGCACTCTGTCCTGCCGGTAAATTCGGCTATCCAAATATCTATGCGATTGGAAGGGAAAACGGAAAAGAAAATGCTGTGCCATGCGGTTGCCCAAATTCCTTTCTTCTCTGGTTTTCAGCCATTCCTTTTCCATCCAGTGAATGATAAAAAGGCAAAGGAGTGAAAGTCCAAGACAAAGTCCAATCACCGTCAAATTTAGCCAGCCATGATTTAGATATTGGTAATCGGCAATTGTCACCTTTTGCCGGAAAAAGGAAAGCGTGAGTGCCAAACTGCCTGCCATTAAAGTCATTCCCTGTATCAACTCATCCCACTTATACAGCAAAAAATCTATACCGAAACCGGAAGATCCCTTGTTTTGTTTCATCACAGAGTACCTACCAATGAGTTTTTCATCTTCTGCCGTTTTCACATCCATCTGTCGATATTTACGAGCCAAAATATGATGATATTTGATATGATTTTGCTCTAAAATTTTTTTCATAATATTTCGGGTGATTGCCTGAATCATCTGACTAAAGAATATTGCCAGAGTTGCATAAATCGCCCAAATCGGCAGCTGAGCATAGTGTTTTTTGAGGACAAAATCAATTATTCTGGCCGTAAAATAAAGCTGCAACAACGGAAGAAGTGCCTTTGCCAGTGCTTCCAAAGTAGAAAAGGCGATTTCTTTTTTATAATAATGAAAAAATGTCCGAAGATATCTTACCGTTTCTTTCATCTTACTCTTCCTCCCGATAATATTTGCTTTGCACATCATATAAATAACGGTAGCGACCGTTTAACTTCATCAACTCCTGATGAGTTCCCTTTTCGGCAATGCCCTTATTTTCAATTAAAACGATATAATCGCAAAATTGAGTGGAAGCCAGCCGATGGGAAATAAAAAGCGACATCGTGCCTTTGGTCAGTTCATTATATTTTTCATAAATCGCTTTTTCGCCAATCGCATCCAGAGCCGCTGTCGGCTCATCCAAAATCAAAACCGGACTGTCCCGATAAATTGCTCTAGCCAGTAGGATTTTCTGCATCTCGCCGCCGGAAAACTCCGGCGCATCATGATACACTTCTTTCACAATGTAGGTATCTGCTCCATCTTTTAGGGCATTGACCTTGCCCGTCAAATCGGATAATGCAATCGCCCGCTCCAGCTTTTCTTCATCCATTTGTTCCAGTGAATTGGCAATATTCCAAGAGAGCCTACCGGCAAAAACAGAGTGTTCCTGAAAAACTGTCGAAAAAATCTGATAATACTCATTTCGATTAAATTCCTTAATATTAATGCCATTGAGCAGAACTTCTCCCTCACTGGGATCAAGCAGTCCACAGATTAGTTTAATAAATGTCGATTTTCCGGCACCATTGAGCCCAACCACCGAAACCTTTTCACCGGCGGAAATCTTAAAGTTGATATTCTCCAGAATATTTTCCCCATCTTCTGTATAGCGAAAACTGACATTCCTAAGCTCGATTTGTATATCATTTTTATCTACGATTAACTCTCTGCCCTTTTCAAAGCGAAAAATCTCCGGATAATCCAAGAATTGTCGAATGGTGCTAATCTCCAAATGTCCGGCATAAAAAAGATTGACCGCTGTCAAGAGGCGACTCATATCCTCGGCAAATTTGGTCTGCGCATTAAAATAAAGCAAAAACATCGGCACCTCAATCTGTCCCTGCACAACCATAGAAATCAAATAATAATAGGTCAATGCATTCCGCAAAAGCTGAAACAAAACGGCAAGCCCGTCAGCCAGAATTTCTTTTTTGGTAGCAGTGCGGTAAAAATCATCGTATAGTTGCATTACCGACTGATAAATGTCATCAAGCCACTGATTTAAGCCAAACATCCGAATGTCTTTGATGTTTTGATGATTGTCCGAAAAGCGAAGTACATAATAAAGATGTTTCAAATGCTTTCCTTCTGTTTCTTTATGGTCATATCGCCACCGTCTGAGAGGTTTTCCGACAGAAAAGCTAAGAAAAGTGGTTAGAATCGTCAGCCCAATTAAAGGCCAAGGAAGCGCAGACAGCAGCAAAACATAAAGTACTGTCAAAATCGAATATGCTCCCAAATGAATCAAATATTCCCAAATCTTTTCTATTTTGGATGAATTGTCATTCATGGAACTTATGCTTTTTTCTTTGATACTGCCTACTTCCTTGGAATAGGTCAGCGGATAGCTCATTCTCATGCTTTTAAGCAAAATTTCCTGCAATAGCTCCAACCGGAAAAATATCTTTTTGGCTCTAAAAATTGTGCTTCCATAAGTAAAAATCGCATCACAAAAGAGCCAGCCAAAACCAAAGAACAAAATGACTTGGATGATTTCCGAAAGCTCCTTTCCGGCCATAAATGCCTTTAAAATCTGCGGCATCATAAAAATTGCCAAGAGCGAAATCAAAATCGTCATAACAAAAAGGACAAAAACTGTCGGAATCATCCCCTTATCCACATTTCCACTGACTTTTGCTATAAACTTTATATTACTCCAAATACTGTATTTCTTCTTCATCTGCATGACCTCCCTGACCTTAGGATAACACAACCGAAAGTGAATTTTCCTTTTTGGGATAAATGGTAAAAAATTAGGGATGAAATGTTAAATTCTCCAGATAAAAAATCAGCGACAATACTGTTCGGTTCGTATTATCGCTTTCTTCCTTATGGTTTTAAGCAAACAAAATCTATATCAAAATCTCTGTAGTAAATGCTCCATCCTCTGAATTTCTGGATAAATAGCCATTGTATTTTTCTACAATCACATCCACGCTGATTAAGCCCAGCCCACGGCCACTGCCTTTACTGCTGGCGAAAATCCCGCCCAGCTTTGACTGCTTTTTTTGTGCCGTCAAATTGGTAAAAGAAATGTAAAGTTTCTTGCCCTTCATATCCATATACAGACGAATCATTCGCTCCGCTTCCGGTAGAGTCAGGGAGGCTTCAATGGCATTATCAAATAAATTGCCGATAATCGTCGCCAAGTCAATTTCCTTGATACTAAGGACACTTGATACATTGACATCCAGTACCACCGCAATCTGATGACTTCTCGCCAGACTGACCTTGGAATTGACAATCGCATCCGTCATCTTATTACCGGTGCGAATCACCGGTGAAGTGCTGTGTAAATCCTCCTCCAACTCAGCCAAATAGCTTTTGATTGCCGGCAAATCTCCGGACTCGACATAGGATTTGAGTACTTGCAAATGGTTGCGGTAATTATGCCGCCACTTGCGAATGTCCTGATACATATTCTCTACTTCGCTATAATGCGTATTCAAAAGATTTTTCTGATATTCCAGCACATCCTCTTTGATAAACATCATTTTGATTTTACGAAATAATTTCATTTGTTCCCCTTATCTCTTTCGCATAATATGTATTTTAAAAAAACTTTTGATATTACGATATCTCTTTTCAATAAATATCATCTTGATTTTAAGAAATACTTTCCTTTGTTTCCCTTGTATCACGAATCTATAATTTCCTACCTTTTCCGTACGGATTATTTGCGACATCCTTAATTGCCGGTAATTTCAACTTCCCTAAAAATAGGATATCATGGTTTGACTAAGCTCATTAAACTTGCCTCTGGGAATAGGAAATCGTTTGCCATCGGCCATTTCTATTTCGATTTTGCTAAAACGCTCCACCTTCTCAATATTGATGATTTCACTGCGGCTTAGGCGAAAAAAGCGTTTATCCAGCATCTGCTGCATATCATTTAAAGTCATACGAATGCGATAGGAAAAGCCCTTTCCGCTAATCAGCAAATAGTTTTTATCAGCCACAACATAATAGATATTGCTCAGATACACCTTATGCTGCTCATCTCCTTCTTTCAGCAGAATAAATTGCTCCGTGGTTTCCCCCTTACTGACTGCCTTATCCATTACTGAAAACAGCTTTTCTTCGACAATCGGCTTGACCAGAAAATGCAGGGCTTCCACCTCATAGCCCTCTCCGATATATTCACTATAACCGCTGATAAAGATAATTTGTACCTTATCATCTCTTTGCCGAATCTGCTTCGCCAGCTCGACTCCACTGATTGCTTTCATTTCAATATCCAGTAAAATCACTTGAAAATCTTTATTTTCTTCGTAGGCAAATAAGAATTCCTCGGCGGATGCAAAGGAATGGATACGCACCGGCATCTGCTTTTGCTTGGCCCATTTTTCTACATACACTTGATAAAGCTGACGAATCCTTTGTTCGTCGTCAATGATGGCAATGGTTTTCATAGCAATCCTCCCATATAAATCGGCAAATGCCATACTCCTTCTTTTTCCATTACATCTTTCTGGTACAGGATATAAGGCTGGCCGACATTTTGCTTGAATTTTGACCGAAACTTATCTAGGGAAGAATGCTTGCGATAACCGGAAGATTTCACTTCAATCGGGCAAGTCTTTTTACCGGAATTAATCAGAAAATCAATTTCCATCTGATTTTTACGATTGGTCGCATCATTTCTAGAATAGAAAAACAGTTTGTGTCCAGCTGCTCTTAGCATTTGTGCAACCACATTTTCCATTAGCATTCCTTCATTGATATTTAGTTTATCAAATAGTATCGCCTTATATAAATCATTGTTCAAATATGCACCATTGTAAAAAGAATGCGTTACCAAAAGCCCAGTATCTGCCATATACGACTTTCTGGTGCTGAAATCTCCTGCCATGGTAAGTCCCACTCCAGGCTCTGTCGCATTAAAGCAGGTACTTGTTATCATGGCATCTTCCAGCCACATGAAGGCATCTTCATACTCCCTTAGTCTGGCATTTTTCGAAATAGCAGAAAGCACATATTTCTTCTCTTTTTTCATCAGTTGAGACGGAATTTCATCAAAAATTGCCAGCACTTTATTTTGATAATTGCCTGCAAACTTGGCAATATCATTTCGGTACAAGGTTAGAATATTTTTTTTCACCTCGTCTATCCTGGCAAAATCCTTGCTCTCTCTATATTCTACAACTGCCTGCGGCATACCGCCCACCAACATATATTGACGAAATAAATTAAGCATTTTTCGGTGTAAGCTTTGTCCCAGAGGAATCTTGTTTTCAAAGCATTTGTGAATTAATTCCATCCCGGTTTCTTCTCCCATTGCCCATAAAAATTCCTCAAAATCCAGTGGGAATAAATTGACATGTACTTCCTCGGATGGTAAAACAATATCTTGTACATTTCTTTTTATCGAAAGAAGAGAGCCTGTTTCGATATAGTCATAGCGACCATCTTCCACCAGATATTTGATGAGCTGCCTGGCTTTGGGAAATAGTTGTACTTCATCAAAAACAATCAAACTTTTTCTTTGCTCCAATCTGACACCATAAAAGGCAGACAGCTTAACAAAAAACAAATCTAGATCATAGCTTTCTTTTTCAAACAAATCGGAAATATCCTTCGGGACATTAGCAAAATCAATGATAATACTGCTTTTATATTCCCTTTTGGCAAATTCTCGGCAAATATAGCTTTTTCCTACCCGTCTGGCTCCATCTATCAGAATCGCCGTTTTCCCTTCTGATTTCTCTTTCCATTCCAGAAGCTTTTCATAAATTTTTCGTTTCAACATATTATCACCTTCTTTCTATTATTTTCTTAAAATCTGCTTACATTCTCTATCTATTTTCCTTGATTATATCCCTCTTTTCACGAAAAAGCAAGTTTGAAACTGCAATTTTCACACGAAAAAGCAAGTTTGATAATGCAGATTTCTCACGAAAAACCATTATTTTCTCTACCTACTTTGAAGTTGAGCAAAGAATCTTGCACAATATCTTGCCTTATACTACAATAATAGCAGTTTCTCGGTTAAACATTGCTTGTATAAAAGGAGTGTTCTTGTGGGTGAGATATCTTGTTCTTTCATCAAGTTTTATCAATTTTATAAAGCTAATATAAAGGGAATCCCAAATCATAAGATTGGAATTCCCTTTTCTATTGTTTCTTTCAAATATATCTCTCTACTCTTACCTCTTGTAAAGTAATGAAAAATTATACTCTGCTATCATTAAAACGCCTGTGTTTAAAACATATACCTTTTCCTTTTGATTCCAGTGATTATTTTGCTTTTCTACTACCTCTGTAAATTTTATACTATAAAAACATTCCTTGTTTTCCTCTATTTTTTCCGGATTTTCCAGCTCTGTAAATGTCTTTTGAGCTACATAACCCAAACGGTATAAGTTACACAAAATAATCTTTTGAAATATTTCTTTTACATACCGTCGATAGCTAATTCCCTTTTTCCAAAAAGCCTGATCGCTAAAATATCCCTGAAGGTTATCCTGTAAGTTTTTATCTTGTAAGCCAATTTTATTTAAAATCTGCCCAAGTTCTCCATTCCCTGATGAACACAGGATTGCTTCCAACTGGTCATCTGTCAGATTCCGTAGTTTTGAATTTAGCATTCTACTGAATTTATCTTTAAAATCAATCATCTGCTTGACTTCATTTGTTCTTAAACTATCCTTATAATTTTCTATCTCTTGTCGTGATACTTCTTTTATTTGACTATCTACGGATTCCGAAAGATTAATATCCTGATAAGACTCAACCATTGGATAATTTAAATACAGCTTTCCTCTATCTGCCATGTCATTAAAATATTTCTGCATTCGCTTTATTTTACTATCCTCAAATCTAGGGTCTTGCCTTTCATAATCAAAAACCAATAAAATATTGATAAATTCATTTTTCCAGCGTTGCCCTTCTGTGATTATAAATGGCAAATCTATTTCTAATTTATCCCACTCTTCACCATATTTTCTTATAATTGCATCATATAGTACATTGATGGTAGAATATAAATAGTACAAATTAAAATGAGATTTCTCCTAAAATAATG
>JAUMXK010000038.1 GCA_030535295.1 Eubacteriales bacterium
TGGTCATGGTCGTCATGCTTGTCACCCTCATGATCATGGTCGTGATCATCCTCAAAATTCAAGTCCGGATAAGCCATTGCCGCTTTCTCTGCCAGATTCACCACAACTGCATTGGTATGAGTATTGGGAATAATTCCTTCTACTTCTACAGGTACGGAAATCGGAAAATATATATCCGCTTCTTCCAATGCCACCATCTCTTTCGGACTGGCTTGGTACACTTCCGGACTTGCTCCCGGAGGCAAGATAGCCGTTACTTCTACCTTATCACCGCCCACAGCTTTTACCCATTCAAGTTGTGGTAAAATGGTCACAGCCACTTTTAATTTTTCTTTCATTTCTTGTTCTTTGGATTCCGTTTTCTCTGTTTGCTTGGTATCAGAGTCGGATTGCTTTCCCTCCGTTTGTGTTTCTTGCTTTTTCTCTTCTGTCTTATTGGTTGATTGACAAGCTGCCAGTGAAAAAACAAGCATTGCCGCTACCAATAAAATACTTAGTTGTTTCTTCATTTCTTCCTCCTCTATGGTGCATTCCCCATCTTTTGTTCATAAATGCAAATCATTTGCATTACGGAAGATATTATACCACTATTTTGGAAGTTGTCAAGTATTTTATCCTTCGCTTTTCCTTATTCTTTTATCTCTGACGCTCAAAAATCCCCTTCCTTTGCAAGCACCGCCTGCAAATAATCCTGAAACACAAGCTCTCTGTTTTCCTTCATCATCTCAAGCTGCAAGTACTTTCTGGGATCTTCTTGGAACAAATCTTGTAAAAAAGAAATATTTCCATTGTTTTCTTTCTGCCTCAGCGGAAGATAGAGAAATTTCCATTGTTTTTCCGTTTCCGAATAAAAACAAGATTCCTCATTTATTAAAATTCCTTCCATTTCCAAACAATAATCCCGAAAATATTCTGCCATTTTTTGGATTTGCATGACATACTCTTTCTTCTTCTCTTTATTTTGACTCATGCCCCGCTTTAAATCCGTAATTTCATAGCTTAAAATCACCTCTTCCCCGGATACCTGAATCCCCGGCGAAAGCAGCATAGAAAACGAATTATATTGCAAGAGTAAGAGTTCAAATGCCAAAACTTCCTCTGCCTTCAGCTTACAGCTTATAAACTGTTGATTCCCTCGATATTCTTCCTCAAATCTCATCTTACATTACCCGATTCTAAAATTGTGATAAATCTATTTTTTGAAAGATATCCTCTAATAAAGTACCGATTTTATCTCTAAAAACCAATGCCAAGGCAACCACAATCAAAATGAGCATAGCGATTTCCACAATTCCAACTCCTCGATTATTGCTAATATACTCCTTCATTTCCTGCATTTTTTGACATTGCCACAGATAAAAACTGACTAGCACTTCTCTCCATTGCTCTTTCCCGTTTTGATTTTCCTTTTTCTTCAAATATTTCATTTTTTCCTCCTTTAAATCCCCTGCTCAAATGCAGGAAAAATGGTCATGATTACAATAATAATTAAATAAATTAACATCGGAAAAATCAATCTTGCCGTTGTTTTTTCCGTATATTCTCTCGCCTGCCTTAATCTTTCGCTGAACATCTCATCTCTCAATTGCTCCAGATATAGAATGCTCCATGCATCACCCTTTTCATAAGCCATCATAAACAATTGCTCAAACAGGTAAATTTCACGTATCGGGCATCGCTGATAAAAACCGGATAAAATTCCGGTCAATGGTTCTTGATGGTAAAGCTTTTGATAATTCTCCTGCATCAACTCCGTAAAAGCCCTGCCATATCCGCTGACGTTTTGACAAACAGAAGAAAAGGCATTGTAGGGGCTTTTGCCTGATTTAAGCAGTAGCACCAATTGGTGCAGCATATAATTAAAGTCCTTGCGAAACTCTTTTTGAAACCTCTTTTCCTTCTCTTTTTTTGAAATTTGCGATAAAATCGCCAACAAAGTTGCCAGAATCAAATAGTACACCAGCATTTGGCCATTCGAAACCGAATTGCGATAACTCGTCCAGCGAATCCTCTTTCCATGCAATTGTGCCGGTAAGACCAGCTCCTCCCCTTTTTGAACGGAAAGCAAATCCAAATCACTTTCCACTTCTTTTTGCAGCAGTTTCTTGATGTAATCTCTATCAAAATCCTCTGCCCGAACAATCCATCTTACCTTTGCATTGGCGATTCTTTCTTCGTACATCAGACTTGCTTCTATCTCAATTTCCTGACTTTTTTCCGATTCAAAAAGCTCAAAATAATTCCAATCACCATTTTTCAAAAAAGCCTTTTCCGGCTCTATTCGGTAAGTGACTTCCATCCCCTGCCAATGATTCGGTAACCAAGGAGCCGCTCTGATTTTCCGGTCTTTTTTCCGCTCCAATACCTCTGCGGCAAATACTTCTGTCATCTTATCCAATTTCTCCTGAATGCTTTCCGGTTTCTCTGCTCTAAGACCCAAATCCAGCCGTACACTGCCCTTTAAGTCCGCCTCCTCCTCTGCTTCAAAACTCAAGCTTAGACTTTTTTGCTCTTCCAAAAAAGCCGGCCGTTTCAGTTTTTTTACTTCAAGGTTTTCCTCACTCAACATGACTGCAATCCATAAAACCGGAAAAAACAGCAATAAATACAGAATTTCTTTTCTCTTCTCCGGAAAAGCACGATAAATCAGAGATTTCATTTTCTTTCTCATGCGATTCATTTCATACCTCCACCTGTGTCATGTAGTAGCATAAATAAGATGCCAATATATAAAGAAACAAACACACAAGCATCACCACTCTACCCTGTAGGGTTTGATACATGACCATTTGAAAATTGGATGAGGCATATCGTAAAAACAAAATCAAAAATGGTACAAACAAGACCAAAATATGACTCTCATATTTTACCTTGGTTAGCAACGAAGCAATTTCTTTTTCCATTTGCAGCTTTTTTTGAATTTGAATCATATTATTCTGCATCAATTCATGCAGATTGCTCCCGCTTTCCAGTGCCGTTTCCAAGGCATTGGCAAAGGCCTTCAGGCTTTCCGTCCTTCTCTTTTCCGCCAATTTGCGAAAAATATCAACGATATATACATTCATTTCCAGCTCTTTTTGAATCCAGTCTTCCTGAAACAAAGGATTTTTCCGGGCAACGGCAATGGTACTGCTTTCCAGAGAATAGCCCAATCGAATATTACTATCCAGCTCGGTCAAATACCGGCTAAACATCGCTTCCCATTTTTGCTGTCTTTTTTCCTTCAGCTCCTCCGCTACCTGTCCTTCTATAAAGGGAAGTATCGGTAACAGAAAGACTGCCGCCAAAAAATGGTCAAAAAATACCCAGCTCAAAAATGCTGCTAAACCGGCAAAACATCCATAAAAAATTATCTTTTCCCTCCCCTTTAATTTAGCGACCTCTTTTTTTTCTGATTTTCTCTCCCCTGTTTGTTTCCTTTCCAGCCATTTTCTTATCTGCATCCGCAATTCTCTCCCACCTTTCTTTCAATGTAAAGCTATTGTTCCGCCTTACCAAGCTGTCACAGTCAAAAAAATATTGGTAAATCGGCTCCAATTTCACCTCCCCTTCTCTTATCCCTGCCACCTGACAAATTTCTACAATTCTTCTGCCTTTACCGTGAATTTTTTCCAAATGCACAAATAAATCTATGGCAGATGCAATTTGACTGCGTATCGCATAAATCGGAATCTCCATTCCGCTCAATACCATGGTTTCAAGCCTCTTCACCATATCCGCTGCCGAATTGCTGTGTCCGGTAGAAAGCGAACCGCTGTGTCCGGTATTCATCGCTTGCAGCATATCAATGGCCTCCTGTGCTCTGACTTCTCCGACAATAATTCTATCCGGTCGCATCCGCAAAGCAGCTTTGATTAAGTCCGAAGCCGTGACCTGTCCCTCTCCGGAAAAACTGCTTTGCCTACACTCCAAATTGACCTGATTGGGTATTTGCTCAATCCGAAGCTCTCTGGCATCTTCAATGGTAATGATTCTCTCCTCCGCCGGAATAGAGGAAGCCAGTACATTCAGCAAAGTTGTTTTTCCTGAGGAGGTGCCTCCCGAAACAAAAATATTGTATTTTTTTCTAACCGCTTCTTGTAAGAATAAAGCAACTTCCAAAGAAAAGGTATGGCTTTTCAACAAATCCTCCCAGCCGAAAACTTGCTTGGGAAATTTACGAATAGTCACCATAGGCCCTTTGGCTGCAATCGGCGGCATCACGATATTAACTCTTTCGCCACTGCTTAAATGCAAGTCACAAATCGGATTCTTTTCATTTACCTGCTTATTCAAGCGGCTTGCCATTCTCTGGACAATTTGCTTTAGTTCATCTTCAAAATAATACCGATGTTTGATTTCCAGCATGGCTCCTTTTTTTTCGATATAGATTTTTTCCTTTCCCAAAATCATGATTTCATTGACTTCGCTGTCTTCAATATATGGCTGAATACTGCCAAATCCCCTCAGCAAATAAAAAAGCTGCTTGGCTAGGTCTATTTTCTCCCTCAAATCCATTTTTTCTTCCTGCAGGGCATGATTAATTTTTTGTCTTAAAAAAGCCTCCCTTTCCTCCTCACCCTCTAGCGGTTCCTGCTCTTTCTTAACTTCTTCTATAATTTGGTGATAGTATTTCATCAACATCTTTTTCCCTCTCTGCATGCTCTGTCAACTGCCGGACGGCATGCTCCGCTTCAATTGCTGTATATTCAAATTCAGCCGTCACGGCAAAGCGTTTCCATTTTTCTTCTTCTTTTCTAATAACGAAAAGACTTTCATTCTCCTCCTGCGGAAGGCACCAGTCAAGCATATTCGAAGAGGATAAGTCAAAGATAACTCTATCATATTTTCCATATTGCAAGCTCCTGAGAAAGGGCTTTTTTTCTTCCCTTTTCAAAACCTCCAAATCCCTTGGCTGAGTCGGTCCATGCAATATATCAAAACCTTCTTTACAAATGCAAAAATCCTCTATATTTGCCTCTCCCAAAGTTTGCCGATAAAACAAATAATCCGACAAACGGAAAGGAATGAAATCCAAAACAAAATTATGAAAACTATCAAAAGATAATAGCAACACTCTTTCTTTTTTACTTAGTTTTTTAGCTACTTCATAGGCTACACCGGAAACTCCGATTCCTCCAAAAGGGGAATACAGATACCAGAACTTCGGAGTCGACCCTTGTGAATTTCTTTCTGCCAGCCCCTCTTCATAAAGAATCTCCACAATCTTTTGCTGGATACAAGAAATGGACTGATACAAAAAGCAATAGCCTTTTTTCTCGACCGGATATGCTGTCATTACCAAAAGCTTGCGTTTGCCCTCCGGAATCATTTGACAGTATTCCTCCGAAACCATCCAAAGCTCTTTGCTATTCCTCTCTTTTTGCTGTTGTTCCCGAAAATCTTCCATTTCATCATGCAGATAAATCTGCCTTTTTTCATTGAGATTGGCCAGTGCCTTTGCCAGTCTTCTTTGATACTCCCCATCCTTTAATAGCAAATGTATTTCTACCATGTTTCACCTCCTGCATTAAAGTCTATCATTTTATTTTTCAAAAGTCGTCCGCTGGTTGTGGAATTTCGTAAAACTTTTGTAAAATTAGAATTAAAGTTTTTTAAAATTATAATGTTTGGATTTTTCTATCTCCTAAATCTCCCTTTTTCTACCGGAAAACGACAAAAAAAGCATCAAAGAATTTCTTCTTTGATGCTCACGATTAAAAACGATTCTATTGCTTTTTACTGGTATTGGCTTTTTCTAAAGTTTCATTTCCCTTCGCCATTTCTTCTCGCTCCTTTCTATCTTCTGTTTGAATAAAAACAAGCCAATTCTTCAATGCTCCTAATTGACTTTCCTCTCTTGCCTTACTCAAATCCAAAAAATGCATTTCAAAAACATCATCCAACACATGATGTTCCCCTGTTTCCATAATTTGATACACCGAATGACATTTGTCACTTAACGGAAACCTGTCGTTCACTATATTTATTACGATACAGGGCATTAGCCGTTGATACTTGGCTCCTTGCGTAAAATCCTCCACATAAAGCTTTGCCCAATAATACAAACTCCTTCTCGGAAAATAGGGACTCCAATAATTCTGCATTTCCACATTGATTTTTTCTCCATTTTGTAAAAGCAGCTTAATATCCAAAATGCCATTCTTTTTCTCTGCATAATCTTTTTTCAACAGTGGGCTTTCCATTTGAATATCCTTGAGCAATGCCCTATCGATGTTCGTCACTAAGGACAAAAACTCCATAGTAATTTCCTTATTTTCTTCACTCCCAAACAGCAGCCGAAAGGCAAAATCATTGCGAGCGGTAAATCTTAGCGGCTCATTTTCTCCTACAAATTTCTCTGCTTGCCTTGTGGCTAAATTCTTTTCCAGCATACTTATCCTCCTCTTATTATAAAGCATTTCTGCCTATTTTACCAGTATCATTTCCTATTTTCAGGACTTGCGGCTTGCCTGTCTTTTATTCTAGCAAAATGATTGGTAGAAGTCGTCCGCTGGTTGTGGAATTTCGTTAAACTTTTATAAACTTTATATTAATTCTTTTTGAAATCACTTTGTATCGCATTCACCAAAAACAACTATCCTTTATTTCCTAAAAGCAAAAAAAGTACCAACCAAAAACCATTCTCGCTTCTTCGACGACTTCTCTATCGGGATAGTTTTTGCTTTGATACTTTTCCTATTAATTTATTTCCAAATAGTCTTTTGCTACCGAAATCACTTTTTATTCTTAAAAACTTTTTACTGCTTCGATTGCTTTGTCATAATCCGGATGGCTGGTCACTTCCGGAGTGTATTCAACGTAGCGGATTACACCTTCCTTGTCAATTCCGACAATACCACGACTCAATAAACGCAAGCCTTCCAGCTCAAAGCCGTACTTATGTGCAAAATCCAAATGACGATAATCCGACAGCATAATCAGATTCTCAATACCTTCCGCTGCACAAAATCTTCCCTGAGCAAAAGGCAAATCCACAGAAATGGTAATAATCACTGTACCATCCAATTTAGATGCCTCTTCATTGAATCTTCTGGTTTGTGCTTCACAAACACCGGTATCAATAGACGGTACTACACTAATTAAAACATTCTTTCCCTTTAATTCCGACAAATGAAACTCACTAAGGTCACCCTTAACTGCCACAAAATCCGGTGCCATTTGTCCGACCTTTGCTTCTGTACCAACCAATACGATAGGATTTCCTGCAAATGTTACAACATTATCTCTTTTTTCCATTTTATTCTCCTTCTCCAAAATACAATATTTGAGTTTCGTTCCACTCTTACTCTTCCATTATACCCCTTTTTGCCCAAAAGAAAAGAAAGAATTTTGTTTTATTAAAGACAGAGACACGCTCTAAAACAGCTTTGCGAAAACCGCCGCAAAACCAATGGTCATAATACCGGAAATCGCTACCGACAGACTGCTCATCGCTCCTTCTATCTCTCCGATTTCCAGTGCCTTGCTGGTACCCAGTACATGCGATGCCGTTCCCATAGCAAGACCAACCGAAATTGGATGCTTGATTTTAAAAACCTTGCAGATCCACTCTCCCATTACACTCCCCATAATGCCGGTCAAGACAATTGCTGTCACTGTCAGAGTAGAATTGCCCCCCAATTCCTTACTCAAATCAATGCCGATAGCCGTCGTAATCGACTTTGGCAAAAATGTAACATATTGTTCATACGTAAAATTCATGACATAAGCCAAACCCAAAATACAAATAAGCCCGGAAAGCACACCGGAAAGAATTGCCAACAAAATGGCCTTGTAGTTCCTCTTCAAATGATGAAACTGCCTGTAAAGAGGAATCGCCAGACAAATTGTTGCCGGCGTAATAAAATAAGTCAAATACTTTGCTCCTCTATCATAATGCTCATAGTCTATACCCGTCAATTTCAAAATTGCGATAATACACACAATCGAAATCATCAAAGGATTTAAAAGCGGTGTAGGAAAGCGCTGCCGCAATTTACCGGCCAGCAAATAAATCCCCAAGGATAAAAAAGAACCAAAAAACATAGAATTTTTCACTAACTCATTCACGCTCCACATCCTTTCCCAGAATAAAATCTGCAATCTTACCGGTAATCACCGTTACTACAATGGTACTGATAAAAATCAAAAACAATGCCTGCCATAAAATCGGCCTAACCTCACCAAAAATATTCATCAAATTCACACCCGGTGCAATAAAAAAGACCGGCATTGAAAGCAAAAGAAAATTCGCACTGTCCTCCACCTTTTCCAGCTTCAGCCACTTACTTTGTAGGGCCAAAAACAAAATCAAAAGACCATAAACACTAGCCGGAACCGGCAAGCCCAACAACCGATACAACATCTCCGACACAAAAGTTATGCCCAAAATAATTCCCAATTGTTTCAGTTTTTCCATAAATAACCTCTTTCTTAATCATGCAAAGCCATTTTTCGAAACAACTCACATTCTTTTTCTAAAATGCTTTTCCCCATCTTAACAAACTTTTGCCCTGCTTTCAAGTAGATTTACCGGATTGTATTTCGCCGGCTCCCACTTAAATCTCTCTTCCACCAATTGCTTCCCAATCTTTCCACTCTCGACCGCCTTCCTTTTTTCAGAATAGGGAAAACACAAAAAATAAGCGTAGCAGCCATAAAACTGCTACGCTTAAAAAGTCTAACTTTTTGAGATTGCATCAAAGCCTTTCGGGCTTAAGATGCATTTTTAATTCAAACTAGACACGAACATCAATATTTCCGCCAATATGCGGATTGACACTTTTCTCCATCATGGCGGTACTTTGCTCCATCATTTCCAGCAAAGCACTTGCCTGCTCTTTCATTACCTCTTGAACATTCTTTGCCAGGCCAATCGACCAACTATTTTGTACCTCCGCCATTTTCATAGCACTAACTGTTCCAGCATCCATACTTCTACTCGCTTCCTTTCTTTTTTCTCCGGGCCGTGCGGCCAATCCCTAATACAGAGACTTGCCACTACCGACCTCTATCAACCGATATTCTTATAGCCCATCTCAGCATATACGATATTTCCTTATATCTGAAATCCAAGCTCATAAATAACCTCTTTATGAATATCGTCATTATAAACACGATACTTGATATGATGCGCTTTAAAAATTTCAGATGCAATGGCCAATCCCAAACCCGTACCTGATTTTTTATTTCGGCCCTTATAAAAACTATCCCATATATAAGGCAAATCCGATGGCAAAATCAATTCCCCGTCATTGGCTACCCGAAGTACGATTTGCCCGCTGTCCTGTTCCATCGTCACACGCACTTTCTGCCGAGCATGCTTGATACTGTTACTTAAAATATTTGCCAATGCCTGCTCCAGACGAAATGCATCTCCCCAAATATATGCCGCAAATAGCACACTCTCGATTTCCTTGCCCTCGCTCTTTACAATCCATTCCTGCTTCTTGAGCAAATTGCCAAGCATTTCATCCAAAGCGATTGCCTCTCTCTTGTACGCTGTCAAACCCGACTGTAAAGTGGATAAATCCAGTAAATCTTGAACCACCTTACTCATCTTCTGACATTCATCTAAAATAATTTCATAATATTCCTGCTGCTCTTGCGGCTCCACCAAATGGTCGCTCAGTGCCTCGGTATAGGAACTGATAATGGTAATCGGTGTTTGCAGTTCATGGGAAACCTGTGCCACAAAACGTTTCCGCATTCCCTCCAGCTGCTTTGTCTTTGACAATTCCATCTGCAAATTCTCAATGGTATTTCTGAGAATTGCCGTAATCTCATTTAAAGTAGCGCCTAATTGTCCGATTTCATCCGCCCTCTTTCCCTCATAAGCAGCATCAAACTCCAGCTTTCCGATTTTTCGGGCCAATTGATTGAGTCTCGCTACCGGAGCGGTAATACTATTGGCCAGCCAATAGGAAGCAAGCACACTGACAAAAAGACCGATAATCAAAGCCGTCCAAATATAAGAGCGAAAAGCATCCAACGTTTCATCAATGGTCAAAAGCGGAATCTCAAGCCACGCTACCTTGGTTTCATCAATTTGACTCAAATAGCCCAACCACAACGAATTGGCCACCGGATAATTGGTATTGATAATCACCGCCGTATGCTCACCATATTGGATTTCTTTGACCGTCTTACCTTGATTGTAAATATATCTCTGATTTTTGTATAAAATAAGAGCCCTATCCGCATTGACATCCAGTATAGTAATACGCCCCTCAAACTGATAGCCAAGATAATCAAGGCTTTCTCTGGCAGCTTCATCCGAGCCAGCCATTTGAAGCTGCGTGCGGATTTGATTGCCCGTTTTTACCATTTTTTCTATCTTCCGATTATAATACTCCTTCTCCACATAAGTATTTAGTCCAATACTGAAAATCAAGCCCAACACCACAAAGCTGCTCAATGATGACAGTAAAATACGAATCTTTAAAGACTTCATCTGTACTCCTTAATCCATTCGATAGCCCATGCCACGAATCGTCTTAATTCTTTCCCCTTCACTACCGAGCTTTTGGCGCAATCTCTTAACTACCGTATCCACTGTCCGGTCTTCTCCATCATAGGAATATCCCCAAATCCGGTTTAAGATTTGATCCCGGCTCAATGCCAGATTTTGATTATTGATAAAATAAAGCAGCAAATCATATTCCTTCGGTGTCAACTCTATCTCTTGGCCGGCCACGGTCACTTGCTTGGCCAAATCATTGACCACAATGGCTCCGCTCTCCTTGCCCTCTTCTCGGCTCAATTTACCGGTTCGGTGAAGGAGTGCCTTCACTCTGGCTACCAACTCTCCGGTACGAAAAGGCTTACTGACATAGTCATCCGTTCCCAAACGGAATCCCAGCAGGGTATCTTCCTCACTGTTTCTGGCTGTCAGCATCAATACAGGAATGGTAGAATTTTCTCTGATTTTTTTTAACACATTCCAACCATCCACCTTTGGCATCATTACATCCAAAATTGCCAAATCAATCTCATTCTTTTCAAAGATTTCCAGGGCATCCTCTCCATTTTCCGCTTCCAATACTCGAAAACCTTCATTACTCAAATATTTGACAACTATTTTTCTCAGTCTTTCCTCATCTTCTGCAATTAATATATTAATTTGATACATGACTACCTCCTCCGAATTCTTCCGGCTGAAACCTTTCCCTTTCCTGAATCATCCAATGATTACAGTAGAATATTCTGACCCTCATCATAACACAAAAGACGTATTTCCACCAGTTAAAAATCCCTGATTTTGGATAAATACTTGAATATCAGGCTTTTTTCTATTATACTATAAACATAATTATTAAATTTCAGGGCTGTTTGCCACCGTCAAACCAAATGCTCCGCATTTGCCGTAATTCGTGCTCTTTGTCTAACGGTGGGAAACTTCCTGACATTAGCCAATTAAAGGAGGAACATTATGTCTGTTATTTATGCAAAAGATAAGGAATACCATATTGGATTGAAAGCAGGAGATATCGGAGAATATGTCATCTTACCGGGCGATCCGGGACGAGTGGAAAAAATCGCCCAACACCTTGATAATCCGGTTTTTGTCGGACAAAATCGGGAATACACAACCTACACCGGTACTCTAAACGGAGTCAAAGTCAGCGTTATGTCCACCGGCATGGGCGGTCCTTCCACCGCAATCGGCGTAGAAGAACTGGTACATATCGGTGCCAAAACCCTAATTCGTGTCGGCACCTCCGGCGGAATGCAACCGGAAGTAGAGGCAGGTCATGTAGTCGTAGCCAGCGGAGCCATTCGTATGGATGGAACGGCCTCCGAATATGCCCCAATCGAATTCCCGGCCGTGGCCAATTTTGATGTGACAAATGCACTTGCCACCGCCTGCCAAAACCTCAACTTGGACTATCACGTAGGGGTCGTCCAATGCAAAGATAACTTCTATGGACAGCATAGCCCGGAAAGCATGCCTACCAGCTATGAACTGATGAATAAATGGGAAGCCTGGAAGCGCTGCGGAGCCCTCACCTCGGAAATGGAATCCGCCACCCTATTCATTGTCAGTGCCATTCGCCGTGTCAGAGCCGGCTCCATCTTATTGGTAGTAGCCAACCAAACCCGCCGGGAAATGGGCCTCTCCGACACCCAGGTCCACGACACCGAAATCGCTATCAAGGCAGCAGTAGAAGCCATTCGCCTACTCATCGAAAAAGATAAACAAGCAAAATAAAAGTAAAAAACACGCTTGAAAGCATTTGATTTTCAAG
Organism: Eubacteriales bacterium; assembly: GCA_030535295.1. Taxonomy (GTDB): domain Bacteria; phylum Bacillota; class Clostridia; order Lachnospirales; family Vallitaleaceae; genus W11650. The sequence goes on from JAUMXK010000038.1 coordinate 12,231, forward strand.
CGTGTTTTATTCTCTATAATTAGGTCTTGAGGCAAGCCTAATATTGTCTTTCCCGATTCATAAATCTGGTATATTCTCCCAGCCATGACAACTCTACATTGCCCGTTGGGCCGTTTCTTTGCTTGGCAATGATGACCTCGGCTTTTCCCCTGTTTTCCGGAGTAGCATTGTAATACTCCTCCCGAAACAAGAACATTACAACATCGGCATCCTGCTCAATCGCCCCCGATTCTCTCAAATCACTCAACATCGGCCTGTGATCCGCTCTACTTTCTACGGCACGACTCAGCTGAGACAAAGCAATAACCGGTGCCTGCATTTCTCTGGCCACCGCCTTGAGAGAACGAGAAATCTCCGAAATCTCCTGCTGTCTTGACTCAGAACGTCCACTACCCGTCATCAATTGCAAATAGTCAATAATAATCAAATCAAGACCTTCCGTCATCTTGAGTTTCCGGCACTTGGCACGTAAATCGGAAATGGAAATACCCGGCGTATCATCAATAAAAATCTTGGCATCTCCCAGTACACTGGCACCATTGAGCAATTTTTCAAAATCCGTCGTCTCCAAATTCCCTTTTCGAAGCTTTTGGGCATCAATCATCGCTTCTGCACTTATCATACGACTAGCCAGCTGCTCCTTACTCATTTCCAAACTGAAAAATGCTACAGCCTTGCTTTCTCTGACCGCTGCATGCTGCGTAATATTTAGAACAAAAGATGATTTACCCATAGAAGGTCTGGCCGCCACCAAAATAAGATCAGATGGTTGAAAGCCGGCCGTCATATTATCCAAATCAATAAAACCGCTTGGTAAACCCGTCACAGAACCATGTTGGCTGTGCGCTTTGGCAATACTATCCAGAGCAGGAGTGATTAAACTCTTAATTTTCACTAAGTCAGAAGTCCGGCGATTTTGCAAAATATCAAAAATCTTTTTTTCGGCATTACTCAGAATATCCTCTAGGGACTCCTTCGCTTCATAACTCTCTGCTGCAATTTCATTACTGGAATATATCAAACGTCTTAAAATCGCTTTTTCCCGAACAATCTTGGCATATTCCTTGACATGGGCAGAAGTCGGCACATTCAAAGACAAATTGGATAAATATTCCACACCACCCACTTCTTCCAGCTTCCCCATCTTACTAAGCTGGTCTTGTACAGTAATCAAATCAATCGGCTTATTTTGTAAAAACAAGGTAAGAATTGCCGAGAAAGCAATTCTCTGCTCTGGAGTATAAAAATCATCTTCCCGCACCAATTCGGTGGCAATATAAGCTGCTTCCTTACTCATCAGCATGGAGCCAATCACTGTTTGTTCCGCTTCTAAGCTATATGGGGGAATTCTCTTGATTTCATCCGCCATGATTTCCTCCTTGCCTGCTATGCTCTATTCTGCTTCTACCTTTACTTCTATTTCACCAACCACACTTGGATGTAACTTAATTTCCACACTATGCACTCCCAAAGTCTTAATTGGTTCTTTCAAGACAATTTTCTTGCGGTCAATTGCGAGCTTCAATTGCTCTTCAATTGCCTGTCCGACATCTTTAGCGGCCACAGAGCCGAAAGTTCTTCCTCCTTCTCCACTCTTGATTTTCAGGACAACTTGCTTGCCTTTCAATTCCGCTTGCATTTCCTTGGCATGTGCCAGTTCGGTTTCTTTCTTGTATTGCTCGGACTGCTTGGCTAATTTAGCATCATTAATAGCGCTGCTGGTAGCTGCTACCGCTAGCTTCTTCTTGAATAAGAAATTGGAAGCATAGCCATCACTGACTTCCACCATTTCCCCTTTTTTCCCTACTTTTTTTACATCATCGAGTAGAATTACTTTCATCGTTGTTTTCTCCTTCTTGTAAATATTCATCTATCTTACTTTTCAACAGCGCTATGGCTTCTTCAATATTCATCCCGGTTAATTGTGCTCCTGCCATATTCAAGTGTCCGCCGCCCCCTAATTTTTCAGCAATCAACTGAACATTGACGGTATCAAACGAACGAGCACTGATGTATATAGTATTTTCCACTTGGCTTAAGACAAAAGAAGCTCGGATACTGGAAATGTTCAGTAGCTCATCTGCTGCCTGAGCGGCAACCAACACCGGATTCGGAATATTGCTCGGACAGGTAGAAATGGCCATTCCCTCTTTATAAATAACGGTATCCTTGACCGCAATCGCTCTGGCCTTGTAGCTTTCCATATCATTACGGAAAAGTTCTCTCACTCTTGTAATATCCGCTCCGTTTCTCTTTAAGAATGCGGCCGCTTCAAAGGTTTTCACTCCGGCTTTGACGGTAAAATTCTTCGTGTCAACCGTAATTCCGGCCAGCATAGCATCCGCCTCCACGGCATTTAGGCGAACCTTGTCGGTAATATAGCGCAGAATTTCCGCTACCATTTCACAAGTAGAAGACGCATACGGCTCTACATGACGAAGCACCGGATTTTCAATTTGCTCTACACTGATACGGTGATGGTCAAAGACCACAATTTTGGATGCCATATCCAAAATCTCAGGGTATTCGGTATACGATGGACGATTCACATCCACCACTACCACTATGGTATTATTGCGGATTAAATTCTTAGCCTGAGCATTATTGACCAAAACATGCTCCTTATAAACCTCATTTTCCAGCAAACGATTGTATAAGCCCTTAATAGAAGTCGATACATTGTTGACAATGATATTGGCCTCTTTCTTCATTTCACGAGCACAAACATACATACCGACCGCCGCTCCCAAAGAGTCCATATCCGGATTATGATGTCCCATAATGATAATATTTTCCGCTTCGGTAAAGATTTCTTTCAAAGCGTAGGCTTTGATTCTGGCCTTTGCTCTGGATGTATTTTCTACACCCTTGGTTTTTCCACCATAGAAAGAGGTCTTATCTCCTTCTCGAACCACCGCTTGGTCACCACCTCGGCCGAGTGCCAGCTCAATGGCCGTCTTGGCGTTTTCCATCCCCTTCATAAAGTCGCCGACCTGGCTACCCAGACCGATACTGATGGTCACCGGCAAATCATTTCCAATGTTGGTTTCCCGAATTTCATCCAAAATGGCAAACTTATTTTCTTTCAGCAACTCCAGCTGTTCATGGCGAATCACCACAATGTACTTATCTTTTTCGTATTTTTTGACAATGCCTCGTACTTCACTGGCCAGTTTTTGCAGGTTTCTATCCACAATCGCCATTAAAAGAGGCTGTCTGACTTCCTCAATACTTTGAATGACTTCTTCATAGTTATCAATATAAATATAGCCGAAAACACATTCCTGTGCCTGGGAAAGCTTTTTCAGCTCAACCATTTCGGTGATATCATAAAGATAAACGGCATAGTAATAGCTTTGCTCGGTATTTTCAAACAAGCCATTGCTGTTGGTCAGTTCCATTTTTTGAATCGACACTTCATAATCCCGCTCCTGATAAGTAATGGTCGTGCGAAAGGGAATATGATCCAGCGGAAAATTCTCCGCCTTTAAGGTCGTGAAGAACCTGACAATGTTCTTGCCTATGATGTTGCGGTCTGAAATCAACTCCGCAAACTTTTCGTCATACCACTGAATATTTCTTTCCACATCCAAGACAGCATGTGGAATATCAAAGTAATACAAATGCTCTTTCTGCAAATCCGATACCGCCAGGGAAAGGCGCATCACCTCTTCTTTGATGGCTTTCCTTGCCCGAAAGGTAAAAAACAGAAAAAATACCAGGTGAATCAAAAAAAGCACCAAAAATACAAGCCCGATTTCACTATCCATCAAGTAGCCAATCCATGTAAAAATACCAAGAAACAATTGGCTTATCGTGGGCATTAACAAATACTTTCTCAATTTTGTCGACAATCGAATGTTTTGGCTTCTCATTATGAACTCCTTACTATTCGCTTTATTTCACTTCCGATAGATGTATTTTATCATAAATCCCCCGCCAACGCCAGCGTAAAATATTTATCCTTCCAACAAATAAGCCCATCTACACAAAGATAGATAGGCTTTTGCATTTGATTTTGATTCTACAAATATTTGGATGGATTTACTCTGGTTCCATTGATATGGATTTCAAAGTGGCAGTGGTTACCGGTACTGTTTCCGGTAGAGCCAACCTCTCCGATTTTTTCTCCCTTTGCTACTTTTTGGCCAACGGTACAAGTCACTTTGCTCATATGAGCATATAATGTCTTGACTCCTTTTCCGTGATCTACAGTTACCATATAACCGTATCCGCCGGAGTGCCATCCCGCATGGGTAACAGTTCCCCCGTCCGAAGCAAAGATAGTAGTCCCTCTTGGTGCCGCCAAGTCAATGCCGGCATGGAAAGAGCCCCAACGATATCCATACTTGGAAGACAAGATAAATCTCTTAAGCGGATAGATAAATGTTCCGGTTGCTGCCTTCGGCGGAAGTGGCTTGGTACCTACCAAGCGAATCTTCGGACGCATTTCCGATACGACCTCCGTTTCCAGTACTTCCGAAGCGACCTGTGTTCCATTTACTTTGGTGATGACCGCTTTGACATTTTGCAAGCCGTCTTGTCCTTCTTCTTTGATTTTTGAATATCCGACAAAGTTTTCAGGGTCTTTTTCATCTACCACCGTTTTGAGAATCGGTTCGGTATAATTGGTTTCATATTTTGCAATAACTTTCAGCAAAGGCTCCGGTGCATTGATAATGATTTCATCGCCTACATGAATGACTGCATTTCCGTTTTTCAAGTCCGGATTCAATTGGTACAGGGCAGACAGACCCATATTGTTCTTCTCCGCAATCAAGCTCGGAGAATCGCCTTTTTCTACATGATATACTTTTTCTTCTACTTTATTTTGTGTCAGGAGCTCTGTCGCCGTTTCCACATCTACAATCTTATCCGACTCAACATAACTTTCCGCAATCAATACATCTTTCGGTAAGCTGACTTCCAGCAGTTTTTCCGAACTATCGGTATTGTCGCCGCCTTTTTGGGCTTCTTGTGACTCCTGAGAAACATTCAGAATTTCATCCTGCAACGCTTCTGCTGCAGCTTCTTCCGACACAGTGCTTTCATCGTCTTGGATTTTTTCTTTGACATTATTTAAAATGGAGTCAATCGCTCCCACTCCGGATGTTGGATTGCCGGATGTAACCAGCACCCTTTCCTTTTCCTCCGGATTAAATACTAAAAGCTTCGGTGTTGTGACCAAACTGTTGTAAGGGTGTGCATTTAAGTCAACGGCCACTTCCATTTTGGTGTCGAGCAGTTTCTTTTGCGCACGCAACAGCACTTCCTTGGCAGATTCTTCATCTGCCAGAGCCACGGTAAATTCTTTTCCGATTTTTACCACATAAGCTTTTTGTTTGGTTCCCTCTACTAAACCGGTAAAGGCAATTTCCAATTTTGCCACAGCGTCATAATAATCCACCGGTATTTCTACATTTTTTACTTCTTCGATTTCTACTTTGGTACTGATTTCCGGATCATAGCCTATCTTCTTTTTCAAAGAGGTGTATGCTTTTTCTACAATTAAATCGACTTCTTCTTTGGTTTCTACAATTCCTGTTTCTTTTCCTTGAAATATAACTTTGTAAGCTGTTTTTACATGCTTGGTAATGGTTTGGTTCTCTGCGATTGTTTCGGAATTTTGAGCCATTTGTTGTTCTGGCGAGAACCTAGCTATGGCTGTAACTGCAATCAGAGCTGCTGCCGCCATATAGATTTCCTTTTTGTGTTTCCACCAAAAAGGTTCCCGATACTTTGGTACTCCGTACATATAGACCTCCTAGGTTTTGTTTTCAGTTTGGTTACTTTCTTCCCCTTTGTCCATCATCTTCTACCTTTCGGATAGGGGAAAACGAATCGAGCAATTTGACATATTTGTAATCAATTTGTAACACATCTTTGTAATAATAGCATATTTTTTTCATTTTGTAAAGTTGCTATTTCCCTAAATGGCCTGCCACTCTTTTCTCGGCAATGCATATTTTGAGCCTCTTTCACGGAAAGCCCGAATGGAAAAAGACTTTGCGACGACTAAATATACATACAACGCAAAGTCTTTATTGTTTTTTTATTTAAATTTAATTCTTGTCAGAGTTTAATTTCTCTTATTTGCTAAATAATCCAGACCGATAATTCCGAAAATTAAAAATGCCAAGATTCCCAAAGTTAACCAAACATTATTTACAATATTAAGTTTAAAGTCACCGATACGGATATCTCCTTGTTGTCCCGAAGTAGCCTCATCCAAATTGGCATCTTGCTTTTTCACCGGTTTTTCCGGAGTATTCTCCTTCTTCGGACTGCCCTCGGCAATCTTCTCGTCTTCAATAATCTCTTCCTTTTGGCTCGCCTCAGCAGATATCACCCATATCAAAAGAATTTCGGTGTCCTGTTCCACATAGAAAGATTCCCATTCTGCCTCATTGGGAAGATGGTAGCCCTCGGTAACTACTCGGTATTGATATTCTCCCCGAGTCAATTTCACATGGATATGCCCATCACTGCCGGCTTCGCTTTGACTAATAAAATTTCCGACTTTATCGCCGATACCGGTTTCGTTCTTGTGGTAAATTTCCACTTCAATCCCCGAAAGCGGAGAGGCATCGGTTTGGTCACCCACAATCAGCAAAACTTCCGATTTGCTGTTCTCTGCAATCAAAGAATAAGAGGAATTCGTAATAATGACGGATAAAACAACGCAAAGCAATACAAATAGTTCTATTGTCTTGCCATATTGCTTTAATCTCATTAGAATTCACCCCTTTCTTTTTTAGGTATTTAGACCTATTAATAGTTCGTTCCGATTAACTACTAGGGTATTTTAGCATAAAATGTCAATTTAATCAAGTCCTATCTTTTTTCAACCCAAATATTTTTTTCGTTAAATTTTCACCATTTTTTGTCCGGTCACAATTCAATATCCTAAAATGAAATATGCACCGGCCATGTGGCTGCCGCCAACAGCCGGTGCAGGGAATCAGCATATCTTATTGTACCAGGTTACCTTTTTCTACTTCAATCGCCGGTAAATCTTTGACAATTGTAACCCCATTGAATTCTTTGATTTCTTTAACTTTAAGCTCATAAGTCTTCGCAGCATCATAGTTTTGCACTGTCAGACTCAATCTTTTGCCGTTGATATAACGAACACCTACAATATAAAGGGGCTTGCCGGTTTCTTTCTCTACAATATGGAAATTATCCACATCGAGATTTGGCACTTCTTTGGCAATCGGTTCATCAAACAGAACTTGAATCGAAGAATCTCCAATATAGTTGACTTTCTCAAAGGCGACCGGTTTGACATCCGGATTATCCACTTCAAATTTCACCTTTGCCGGCTCTTTCCTTTGCTCCCCTGCCGCTCCCTTGATATCAGTCTTGGCATAGAGCACATAAGTGGTCATATTGTTTTCTTTGATAGCTTCCTTAAAGTACAGCATCATCTTACCATTTTCAAAGTCATAATATACCGCTGCCGGGGTATAAGTCTTTCCGGAACTTTCCCTGCGAACATAGTAATTCACCGGATTGGTAGCGGTTCTTTGATCCATGGCGGTGTCAAACTCAAATTCTACAGTATATGGGTCGATTTGGCTGGCTGTTCTCAAATCATAAGTTCCGCTGCTGCTGTAGCTGGTATTAAATGGAAACTTCTTCTCAATGATTTCTTCGTCTCTATCCACCGTATACATTTGATTGACGAGCAAAACATAAGAACGATTTTCTTGTAAACTGCTTGCAGTTGTCAGTAAAACACTTTGCTCCATATCATCGTTATTTTCCAGTAAGACAGCCTTGTTTATTTTAATTTCCTGATTGCTGCTATCGGTCAAATAGTACGAAAATGTTTGCTCAGCCGTTTGTCTTCTTATCTTTTTATTGGCAGTCAAACGAATCGTGTACTTATCCAATAATTCAATCGAAATGATATCAAATTTGGCTTCTGCCGCTTTTTCTCCCTTAAACAACAACTCATCATCCTTGGTGCCCAAATTGACACGAACGCCGAGTTTTGATACCGCATCTTTAGATACTACTAAGGAGTAATATTGATTTTCCGACAATTCTCTGGTCAGTAATTGCAAGCGAACTTTTTTCTCTCCAACCACTGCCGCTTTGATTTCATTGGAGCTGATAAAACTGAGTTTATCTTTTTTCACGGAATAATAAGAGCTGTTTTGCATGCTTTCATCGATAGGATGAGTAAATTCCACTTCCAAATTCTTGGCATCCATCACTTTGATTTTACTGATTCGGAATAAATCGGACTCCAGTCCGTCCTTACGCAATGCCACCATTTCTTTCTTGTATTCTTTGAAATAGTTGTTGTCTTTGTCGACAACATTGCGTACCAGGATTTGGTAACGGCTATTTTCGGCCGGTTGGTCGGTATCCACAATGAAGACATTCAAAAGGTCAGTCGGTTTGATGGATTTTACCTTTAAGTTTCTGCCGCCATCTTCCACTAAAATCATATTATCTGCAGAAAAAGTCTTCGGAGGTACATTAAAACGAATGGTAAATCTTCCGGCACTCAGCTCTTTGATATCTTCCACCATATTCTGTCCCTCTTTACGCACAAAGCCAAGGTTGGCCAAAGTGCTTTCTGTCACGCCTTCATTGCGCAGCAGGTTGTAAAACATTTCTTTTTCGGTTTGCACATTTTTCATTGGTAAAATACGGTCTAAAAGCTTGACCACATCACCTCTGGTGAAGGGATTGTTTTTGGCAATCGTCACTTCATTGGCAGTCACCAGACGAATATCCTGTGCTTTTTTCAGGGTGTTATCCCATGTAAAATCCTTATCATAAACATATCCCATGGATACCAAAAGAAGTTTGGCAAAGGCTTGTAGCTCCAATTTGGCTGTTGGGCGGAATTTGCCGTCTGTATAACCATTGATGATCCCTTTTTCAATGCAGTATCCGATATAAGGAGCGGCCCAATCGCTGCTCTTGACATCCGAAAAACTGACATTGGAATACTTTTTCTTGTTATTCAGCACTTCCTGCTCTACACCCAGTAAACGCACAATAAAGGTGGCCGCTTCCTGTCTGGTCAAAGTGCCCGGTAAATTGTAGGATTTACCATCTCCCTTTAAAATACCCAGTTGATTCAATTGATTGGCTTTTTGTTCTAAAGTCTTTTCCGCTGCTTGTATCTGCATACCGGAAAATAAAATCATAATTCCCAATAATAGCGCAATGATTCTCTTCATGTTTTCCTCCACTTCCGTCTGTTTGCATTACTGTATCGTTTTCGGTGCTCTCCGGCATCCACGCCTGCATCCGTCAATTTCCTCTTTATTATACACGAAGCGCAAAGATTTTAACAGGACTTATTCTATTTTTAAACAGATTTTAATGGAATTGTCATATAAGGAAAAATGAAACCTGTATGCTAAAAGATATCTTTGTAGTCATTTGTATATTTCTTTTATAATTACAAAATATGATGTAGCTAACCTTATTTCTAATTTAGAAACTTACACCTCAAAACATACACAAAAAGGACTGCCTATAATCAAGCAGTCCTTTCTCAACTGATTTTATCTATTCATAAATTCAAAAACATTCTCGTATTTTCTTTGAAAATCAAAAAAGTTTCTCTTGGATTACCTCTCCCAAAAATGATATCCGTAATACTTTTCCAATCAACTGCTTAATTTGATGATTCACTAAATTTTATAACATTACTTCAATCAATCCTTAGGAGTGTCATTAATAAAATGAAACATCTGGCTTTCCATTCCATGCGACACTATCATTACACGCTTAATTTTTACCATTTCCTTCTGGTTACTATCTTCTATATTATTTGATATACGGTCTAAGCAACATAGACAGATCTCTTTCTTCCAGCTTTTGTCGGATTTGCTTCGGCACCCATAAATTGTTTAAATAATTACTTGCCACTTCATCATTAAATTCAGCATTTCTGGTATATCGGATCTCTTTTGTCGCATCCTGCGGAATCGGCTCATACTCTCTAATTTCCCCTGTTCGAATCCTCACAACTAAAGAATTGTGTGCAACCTCGACCGCACGCATTCCCAAATCAAAAGGTTCTATCTCTTGCGGTTCCGGTAAGGCATGATAGAGCATGTCCCCAGCATCCAGCTTTTCGCTTAATAAATGAACCGTTGCTCCTACCAATTCGGGCATTCCCATATAGGGTGCCCAAAAATTGCAGGAACTACCCCGAAAATATGGACTAACTCCCATATGAATATTTATCGCTCTTTGTTCCACCAAAAACCGAATCAAATCTCCCTTGATAAAGCTAGAACCAAAAACTACATAATAGTCTGACTGCAAAGCTTCTGAAAGGGTATCAAGTGGCAACAAATTTAAATCTCCTAATTTAAGAGAAAGAGATTTCACATTTTCTGGTAAAAAACTAACTTTTCCAAAAATATTTTCTTCTGCTTGAATCACACGACGAAAATAATCTTGCATCACAGGAGAATTATTGAAAAAATCTTTAACTTGACCTGGAAAAACCGTAGCGCATTCTTGCACCGCATAAACCGTATCTGCTATCCCTGCAAGTTTTTTTATCAAATTGATGTGTCTGGGTCGGTTACTGGTAAACACCGTAATTTTCATCTTTCATCCTCCTTATGATATTGCTATGATCCTCTCTTGGCAATTCTAAAACAGAAGTAAAACCCTCTTCCATATTGGCACGAAACGCTAAAGCAACTCCCAATTCCCTCATAATTTGGAGGCTTTCTTTATTATAGGAATTGCAAGGATAGGATGCAACTCGAATCTTTTTACCAATAATTTCCTCTAAAATCCTTTGGTTGGTCTGAAATTCCCAAAACTGTCTCTCTTTACTGACATTTGCTAAATTGGTATAGTGTGTATGAGAATGCAAACCCAAAATATGTCCTTTACGATGCAATTCGGTAATTTCTGCGTGATTCATATATAAGTTTTTCTCTGCTTCTTCCACGTTATAATGAAAGCGTTCCATCATTTCAAACATAAAGTCGTAGTATTCTTGCTCTGTCATCAGATCATCTCGGATATAGCGAAATTTCCTATCTGCAGGTGTATAGAAAGAAAACTCACTTAAATATTCTTCCGGTTTAAATTTGCTTAATAAACTTTTCCACTTTTTTTGCTTGTAAATCGTTGATTGCTCTAAAATTCGAAAAAATGAATGATAAAATTGATCAATATCCGCAAATTGAGAAAAGCGAAAATGTCGAAATAACTCTAAATTTTCTCGCTCTCCGATAAATCTCTGACTTGGTACAAAGAAAAAGGCTGTCAAATCATTTTTCTCTAATACTTCAGCTGCAATATCAAATTGGCACTTCAATCCATCATCAAATGAAATGCAAACTTCATTTGGTCTTAGGCTAGTTGAAATTGCTTTCTCCATCCACTCTTCGGCATCTATAAGCGAATATCCTTGTTTTTTATAATATTGAAGCAAAGCATCGAATTCATTAAAATCAATGCTGCCTTGCGAAGGAATATGAATCCCTCAATTGTGAAAATGATGACACATAATACTATGTGCTCTTCGAGTCTGTTCCATTTTTCTCCTTAAAAGTTATTTGCAAAAAAGGGGCTGTTGCAAAATACAGATTTGACACAAGGTATTGTGGTAAAACATCGGAAGTTTGCCTTATATCTTGTATGAAAATCTTAAAATGCAACAGCCCCTTTTTCGGTTTTTAGCTTTCAACTGTTTCGAACAATTAACTATCTCAGTAACTGAAGTACTCCTTGTGGAAGTTGGTTCGCCTGTGCCAGC
>JAUMXK010000124.1 GCA_030535295.1 Eubacteriales bacterium
TTAGCGGTCAGTATTGTGATGATTTATTTTTTGCTGATTCACTATGAGAAAACGATATTATCCGCATTTTGTCATAATTATGCCGAGGCGATTGCCAAATATTCCAATGCCAAATATACCAAGGAATCGGAAGCCAATCAAACGGACAAGTATTTTTATCAAGATAAGCTCTCTTGGAATATTGATTTGGGCAGGCAATCTTTTAAATATCCAATCTATTGGCGGTTTACATCCAATTATATTCCGAGTGAAAGTGGATTGGCGAAAAAGCTGGAATCGAGAATGATATTTAAACATAGTTCAAAACTAAGTGTAAAAAAGAAAACGGAATTGTTGTCCTCTTACATCGTTGTCACGGGAGAGAAGCGAGTACGAGAAATTGTTCCGATATTGAGGGTGCTGGGAATCTATAGAGATGGAATCTTAATCACGGCAAAGGCAAAAGTTACTGTTTTTGACCAGCCGGAATGGATTCGCAATATCGGACTGCTACAAGATTCGGTTAGGTTGGTTGGCGGCGGCGAAGTACTGGAAGATTTAAAAAAATCCTTAAAGTCATCCCTACAGGAGCTACTGAATTAGCAAAACTCGGAAGTGTAGAAAACAAGGACGGTAGGACAAGAGCGTTACAGATAAATAGATCGCTAATAGTAGATAGAAAAAAGAGAGAGGTGTAAAGACATGAAAAGGAAGAGGAAGGGAGCGTTTACTCTGTATTTCGGAGTAATTTTTATGTCCATTTTATTGATCGCATTGTCGGTGCTGGATTTTGCTCGCATGACGGTCTATAAAGTGCAGGCACAAAGGGCGATGGAAATCACTGCCAATTCGTTAATTACCAATTATGATAAGGCATTTCAGGAAAACTATGGGCTTTTTATGGCAAAGAAAGGTGATTTGACGAAAAAGGCGGATTTTCTACTGAGCGAAAATTTCCAAATGGGCAAGGTCAAAAACCCCAAAAAATCGGTCAGAGCGGTTGGGATGGAACCGGCAGAGATTAAAGAGCAGATATTGGAATACATGAAGTATCGAGGGCCATTAATTGCCGCCAGTAAACTGTATTCGATGTTCAGCTCCATGGAAAGCGTCCTTTCCACGGGCGATAAGTTTTCCGACCGGATGGATACGGAACTGAGCAATGCCGACTTTCTGGAGGCATTAAATGAATACCGCTATTATCTGCATGGCTGGACATTCCATGATGACCGGCCGGATTATAAATATATACGAGATGATTCGAAAGAAGCCTTTCAGTCGGAAGGAAAAGATGTGATAATCGAACAAAGTGAAGACCTTTTCTTCCGAACGTATCCTATCAGGATTCCCAAAGCGGGCAGGACCAATAATTACTTTGTCCGTTCTTTTATGGACTTTCCGGCAGAAAACCCCTACTCTCCCCATATGAATATGGGAGATACTTCCTTATTTCGAAATGCATGGGAAGAATTTGATATTGAGCGCTATGCACTGTTTTTTGATAATTGGCCTGTTTTAGAGATGGATACGTATGCTTTGGGACATAGAAGTAGGGTGACACCGACTTTAGCCTTTGAACATGATCAAGTTATAGAGCAAATCATGGATGAGTATGCGGAAAGACATGAGAAAGGTGAGGAAGGGGCAGCTGCGGCATGGGAAGCTCTGAATGATTTAAGTGTGTTTATTCCTCACAATCGCACGGCAGAGGATTATGAAAGAGAGAAAATTGGCGAAGAAGTAACAGATGCTTACAGCTGGCTATATAGGTATCTTAGCTATTGTGATGATCGACCGGCAAAGGACAAGGAGCTGGATTATGTTGTGATTGATACCGAGTGGATGCAGAGAATTGCTTTCTTGAATTTGTTATTAAATTATGATGCCCAACATTATCGCAAAGCATATCAGACAACAGCAAGAAACTACGGTATTTTAATGGGCTTAAAAGAGGCGAATAAAAGAGCAAAAGAAAAGCTGAGCGAAGTTGCGAAACATTTAGAATCCTATAAGCAACAAGTCAAAAAAGAAATGGCAAGCCTTACCGAAGGTGATTCCAAAGATCCGAATTATATGGCATCGATTCAGCCAAAGCTCGAAGATAAGCTGGAGATGATAGCCTTAATGGAAGAACAGTTAAATAAAGTCCAATCGGAAAATAAATTTGATGAGAATATCCAACTGCTTGACCAAATGATTCAGAAATTATGCGTTCCTCCTTTCTATGAGTTTGAAGATACATGGACGGAACACGATATATTGAACTTTCGTTATATGGAATTAGAATCGTTGGATACACTAGAATATGAAGAGTTTCATGAGCTGTTGCCGGCTACCAAAGAGCATATTAAGAGGCAGCCGGATGGCAAACTTCCGTATGGAAAAAAATTAAAAGAATTGTATGATTATGGCGCTGCGTTAGAAAAAGCATTAGGAATTGAGCGAAGTCTAACCTTTGATAAGGAAGGCTTCCTTAAACTTAAGGAACAGTATGATGAAAATTGCCGCAGTATGCAGATTGACTTTAATAAGGAACAGCTTTTCGTTCATAAAGCAGAGTCGGGAGAAGATCCGAAAGCAACTGCACAAAAAAGCTCCGGCTCGCTCAGAGATATTATGAAAGTGGCGGATAAGATATTTAGTGCTATTTTCAGCTTTGGAAGCGGTAAGGAACTGAGTAAAGAAGAATATAAGGCTTTGCCGTCAAAGGTGTATTTTGAGAGCGAGGAAACAAAGCTTGACAAAGGGGCAATGGATGTCGATACCGGCAGTGCCAAAAGCTCAAAGAAAACAGGCAAACGTTCCAAGTCTTGGTTTAGCGGAATTAAAAATATTATCACCAGTTTTAAGAAGCTGGCACAGGATCCTTTGGGAACG
>JAUMXK010000125.1 GCA_030535295.1 Eubacteriales bacterium
AACCTAAGTTCCAGTCAGACCTTAAACCTAGAACTTACTTTGGGAATTAACTAAACGAATCTGGTCACTTTCTATGTCGACCGGAAAAACAATCTGGTTCGTGGCTTCGGTACCTTCCATGCCCTATTGGGAAATAAGTTTGCCAAAAACTATATATTAAACCTCTCACTGAGCGAATTTGAAAAATTGGAAAAACAGATTTATCATAATTTTATTCCTTATTCTTCTTATTTGAGCCAATCGGATGATACCAAAATCCAAACCGATCTCTACCTGGATGGAAGCAGCGGCAAATATATTTGTGTGAAGTCCAGAGAGATTACCAACGGAAGAACCATTGTCATGCTTGACTACACCGACTATATCCTTGAGCAGGAGCAAATCAAAAAGGAACGTGATTATGATGTACTAACCTCTTTGCTAAACCGACTATCCTTTACCAATAAAGCCAAGGAGTATTTGGAAAATCACCCGGATAAGCCTGTCGGTATGGTAATGTGGGATATTGACTATCTCAAAAGATTAAACGATACTTATGGTCATGATTTGGGAGATAACTACTTGAGGACGGCGGGACAGATTCTCCATCAAATTAATCCTGAAAAATCCTTTGTATCGAGGGTTTCCGGCGATGAGTTCTTTGCTTTTTTGTTTGACTATGAAAGCAAAGAAGATATGGTCAAAGAAATCGAATCCATTCACTTCCGACTGAATCATACCAATTTGGATTTACCAAACGGCACGACTCATCAAATGAGTGCTTCCTGCGGCTATACTTATGCAATTGGCGAGTCTTACGAAACACTGAAAAAACATGCCGACTCTGCTATGTATATCTCCAAAAAGTCTGTCAAAGGCAGCATTCACGAGTTTACTCAAAATCTTGATGAAGCTACGGCCATAGAGATTCCTGTTTCGGATGACTAAAAACTTAAAGACAAATAAAAAAGAGGCTGTTGTCAAAGAAAGTACTGCTATGATATGTGAGAAATCACATTATTGCAGAAATTTTCCAAATACAACAACCTCTTTTTATTTCTTTTATTTCTCTTTTTATTTCTTTCTTTTACTGACAGCGATTGTGAGAAAAGACTTTTCAATCTATGCTTGATTTTACTCAAACAGATATTCCAAGGCCAGCTTAGCCATATTTTGCTCCGGTTTGATTTCTTTTTGAATCCTTACTCTCCAGTTGAAATGAAGCAATTCCGGAATCGGTATCAGCTCTTCCACTGTCTTTTTCAAATAATTGACACTGGCAGGATATTGCTCAAACAAGTTTCCACAAAGCACAATCACCCCCGGATTCAAAAGAACAATCACTTGCGATAAGGCCAAAGCCAATTTTGATAAGGCATTTTCCAATATCTCAATCGCAATGGCATCGCCTTCTCTGGCAAAGGCACATATATCCATAAAGTGAACGGACTCCTTGCCGCTTCTCTTCTTATAATCCGCTTCCAGAGCTTTCTTTGAAAGATAAGGCTCCAGATGTCCCTGTTTTCCGCAGCTGCATCTTCTGCCATTCGGCTCGACCAAGAGATGTCCGAATTGCGCTGCCAGATTTCTTTCGCCCCGTATCATTCTTCTATCACTAATCATCCCGCCGCCAATGCCTTCATCCACAAAAACATAAATCAAATCATCCGTATATGGAAAGGCTTTGGAATAAACATAGCGCAAGTCCATGTCTACATTGTTTTCCAAGAAAATGGCACAATCAAAAATTTGTTTTACATGCTCAACAATCGGAATGATTTCTTTGGTTTTTTCAGAATAAATTACCGTTCCCTTTTCTCGATTTACCTGTCCACGAATGGCAATACCGACACTGATAATTTTCTCGAGTGAAACTCCACTCTTGATAACAGATTCCCTCAAAAAAGTATTGAGGGCATGCAGAAGATCTTCTTTTTTCTCTACTTCCCATATGCTGCCTTTTATTTCGTATATCACTTCATCTTGCAAATTCTGAATGCACAAACTCAGACTGCGACGACTGATATTGACGCCAATACTATAGCAGCTGTTTTTTCTTACATTCAGTAGAATTGGCCTTCGCCCCACAAAAGTGATTTCCTTTTTTTCTTCATAAATCAATCCTGCCTGCACAAGCTCATCTACCGCTCTGGTCACAGAGGCCGCTGATAAATGTAGTTGTTTCCCCAATTCAATTCTGGAGATTCCGCCACTTCTTAAAATCAAGCTGAAAATCTTCAGACGATTTTTCGACTTGATTTGGGATTTCCCCTTTTGATGAACTGTTAATACCTCCATCCCTTCATCCTTTCACCGGTTGAGTTGTAAATTAACCATAAAAAAACAATTAATTTGTTATCATAGTTATTTTATCGCTAATTGTTTTTCTTGTCAATTTTTTGTTTTCATTTTTTGATAATTTTGTTTCATCGCTGTTTAGTGCCTCTTCTCTGACATATCGTTTGTTAATCAGAAGCTATCCGGCTGACATTTTCAGAAGCTATCTGGCTGACATTTAGTTTTTTTCTTCGACAGTAAAACAGTAGCAGAACCTAAAAGCTTTGCTACTGTTTTCATTGGATTTATAATAAATTAGATTTATTTTGCGTTGCAAAAACTTTTGACTAGAGCGCTGCAACTTCCTTTTCAGTCAGACCCGTATATTTTATAATTTGATGAAACGGTACCCCATCTTTCTTCATATCTTGTGCAATCTTATAGCAACTTTGTTCTATCCCCTTTGCCAAGCCCTGTTCCAGGCCCTGCTCCAAGCCTTGTTCCAGTCCACGTTCCAGTCCGTCTTTATATTTCTCTGCCAGGGCAATATCAAACAGCTGTTCTTG
>JAUMXK010000126.1 GCA_030535295.1 Eubacteriales bacterium
CTTTATGGCTGTGCCTATGGAGATTCCGGTTCTTCTTTTTGTAGTCGGTACGGTGGCGATGTTTGTTGGATTTGTCATGAAAAAAAGAAACTGGATTACGGGCATTTCTCTTGGCCTGCTGGGGAGCTCTGCCGTTTTTCAGGGCTGGAGTAATGGAAGTATTTCCAGGCTGCGTTTTTCCGTTTCCGGTACAGGTGGAAGGCTTTTACTGGCTGTTCTCTTGATAGCCTTGGCATGGACGGTGATTCTATATATCATAGAAAATACAACACCGAAAGAAATCGGCAAAAGCATTGCCATAGGTTATGGGATTGCGTTTGTGGCTT
Source organism: Eubacteriales bacterium (assembly GCA_030535295.1). GTDB lineage: Bacteria > Bacillota > Clostridia > Lachnospirales > Vallitaleaceae > W11650. The sequence continues at coordinate 327 of JAUMXK010000126.1, forward strand.
TTCTGATTTGTGCCGAACGAAATTTTTTGCAGAATCATTTGAGCGGATGGCAAACCGTTCTTCAGTCGTGGACGGCAGTTGCACTCCGGTGGAGTGTGGTCATTCCGATATCTGTACTTTTGCTTGGTATGGTGGCTGCCATTTATTTAGCTGAGAAAGAGAATAACAGGAAATTAACGGTAGACAGCTATGCACTGCTGGTAGGATTTGATTTTATTTTTATTGGCAAATTAATTTCCGATTTTTATTTTTCCCACAATTGGATTTTTCTGGTATTGAGTTTGATGGGAACACTGTATGCCATGAATCAGGATTGCTTGGACAGAAAACCGTTTTTACTGGACAGTCTTTCCTTTTTGGCTCTCAAGCAGGGATTAATAGTCTGCTTTGTCCTGCTCCTGAAAAGTGGATTATGGTGGAATGCCGCTTTTACATTGCTATTGTTAATTATTTTCTATCAAATCAGAAAAAAGGCAACGACAAAAGGTGGACTTATGTTTTGGGGGCTGCTTGTAGGTAGCATTGGAGTGCAGGCTCTGGCTTATGCACTGATAAGGAGTCATTCAAAGGAAGTTTTTCTTCTCCTGTTATTTATCCTGGCAGTCGGATTGTTTGCTATGATTTTGCTGCACAGAGGTCAAATCGGGCCAAGAGGAAGGCGGCAGCTTTACAGTATAGGAATATGCATTGGGCTGGCTTTGTTATGCAGTCTTACGGTCACCAAGTACGGAATCCGAGTACAGAGTAGCACCGAAAATCAGGGAGAAGTACTGCTTTTTGTAAAACAGGATGACGTAGCAGGAGAGAGTCCGGAATCGGCATATTACTACTGGAGAGATTCTTTCGGCAAACGCCGCTCGGAGAATACCGAATGGAACGGCTCCAATAAAAAAGTAAAAATAGAAAATGAAGTTCTTGTGGTGGTAACGAAAGATAAGAAAGGCGTTACAGCCACCAAAGTCATCTGGTATCCGTTTTGGAAAGAAAAGCTTGGGATATCGGAGATAGAGAGGAGTACAAGATGATGCAAAGGCGGCCGATGAGTCAGAGAGAAAGAAAGCCGAATATACTAAGGGAAGCAAGAACCGTTCAAAAGAGCAAGAATACAATGCTGAATTTATTTTTGTTGATAATGACCTTGGTAGTCGGATTTTTCATGTGGTGGATATGCTTGTTTTTTTATTATACATTAATCGATATTATGCCAAGGCCGATATTAATAGGAATTATGTTCGGAATCTTTTCCGGCATGCTTTCCATTGCTGTTTTTTTGGCAAGTAATCTTCGTGGGGAGTTTGAGCAGAACATTTTTACCGGAGATTCCAGCCGTTTGTCTACGGTCATTGTATTATTTTTGGCTCATATTATTTTGTTTGTTTTGGCGATGCTGTTTCAGTGGATTTACGGGCTGAATTTTCATGCACAGCTGATTGAGCCGACTTCCTATATTTTCGCCATTGACGATTCCGGCTCCATGGAGCAAAACGACCCGGAAAATATCCGATATCAGGCAGTGAAAGAGGTTTTGAAAGATAGACCGGATAGCTTTTCTTATATGATATATAGTTTTTCGGATGATGTCAGCATTCGTAAAGAAATGGGAACAATTGCAGAAGGCATGCCGGAAATTGTAGGTCAAAGTAGTGGAGGAACGGCTATCAAAAGGACCTTGAATCAGATTTTAGCAGATTATCGCAGAGGAGCATGGAAAGGTGGCAAGAATCCGAAGATTATCCTTTTGACAGACGGCTTTGCAACCGACTTGGGCTGGTTCGACTCGCTGGATAAGGTATTAAGAGGCTTTGCCAAGGAAGGAATTAGTATCAGTACGGTTGGCCTTGGAGAAGTAGATGTCAAGCTTATGACTCAGATTGCCGAAAGCACAGGGGGAGTCTTTGTAGATGTTCAGGATTTGGGTGGTTTATCCGGTGCGATGACCATTGCGGCTACGCAGTATACGTCCAGAGATTTACTTTCCTCTCGCTTTATCAGCTCCGGAAATTTGGTCTATGCATTTTTACGGATTCTATTTTTGTCTATCCTGGGAGTTGCCATAGGGCTTATCGTTGCGATTGCCTATGGTCTACCGGATTCTTTGCAAGTGATTCTGGTATCTTCCATGATAAAATCCGTAGTGGGAGCAATTACTTTAGAACTCGGCACATTGGCTGTAGCGGCTTCCGATAAGTTACTTTGGCTTTTCTTGTGGATTTTAATTGCCACCACAATTGCGATTAAAGTGGGGATGTTCCGAGGTAGAAGTCAGAGGGTTCTGGGAAGATAAAGGCAAGAGACTGTCTCATAGCGAGAACAAGCGAAGGAAATCTATTTTGTCTTTATCAATTACTCAACTTTCCCAGCGTAAATTACTAAATATAGCCTGAATAAATCTGGGTTG
>JAUMXK010000039.1 GCA_030535295.1 Eubacteriales bacterium
AACCTAAGTTCCAGTCAGACCTTAAACCTAGAACTTACTTTGGGAATTAACTAGAAAATATCAAGTATCACAAATCGGAAAAATATGGTGTAAGTGAGTTGACAGAGTATTTAGAAACGGATATAATAGTTTAAATTATTAGAAGTAAAAAGGAGATTATAATGGAAAATTTTAATACAAAATTGAAAAAATATGCTAAATTGGCAGTGGAAATCGGAGTAAATTTACAAAAGGGACAACCGGTTGTAATTTCTGCACCGGTAGAAACCCGTGAATTTGTTCGGTTCCTGGCAGAAAGTGCTTATGAAGCCGGAGCTTCAGAAGTTACCGTACGTTGGGGAGACAGCGGCATTGCCAGATTAAAAATGGAAAATGAAAGTATTGAGACATTATCTACCGTTCCGGAATGGTTGAAATTGTATGAAGATACCTATGTGGACAAAAATGCATGTTATATTGCGGTGTCGGCAGAAGATCCAAGTGCTTTCCAAGGAGTGGATGTGGAAAAGATGACGGCTATGAAAAAAACCTTGGATAAGGTGGTTGAAAAACGTAGAGCGGCATTGATGAACAGTGAAAGAACTTGGACAATCGTATCCGTACCGACTTTGGGCTGGGCTGAAAAAGTGTTTGCTCCGAAAAAAGGTGAAGAAGCAATGGACTTACTCTGGGAGGCGATTTTCAGTGTTACCAGAATGAACGAAGAAAATCCGGTCGAGGCTTGGAAAAAACACATTGATATCTTAGGCAAAAAAGCGGATGAACTGAATGAGTTGAACTTCAAATGCCTTCACTATAAGAGTAGCAACGGAACCGACCTTCATGTTGAATTGCCGGAAGGTCATATTTGGCTGGCTGCAGCAGAAAAAAGCCGTGCGGGAGTTGACTTTGTAGCCAATATGCCGACGGAAGAAGTCTTTACCTTGCCGAAAAGAGATGGTGTCAACGGGATTGTATATGCATCCAAGCCGTTGGTTTATATGAGCAATGTTATCAAAGACTTTTATCTGGTCTTTAAAGACGGAGAAGTGGTAGACTATGATGCCAAAGAAGGCAAGGAATATTTGAAAGCATTACTGGAAGCGGATGAAGGCTCGAAACGCTTGGGAGAAGTGGCATTGGTGCCTTATGATTCTCCGATTAGCAATAGCAAAATCTTATTCTACAATACTTTATATGATGAAAATGCATCCTGCCACTTAGCACTTGGCAAGGCATATCCGACAACCATTAAGGGCGGAGATGGTGCAAGTGTGGAGAAACTCAAGGAGCTGGGTGCCAATGTGTCGGCAGAACATTCGGATTTCATGGTGGGAACGGAAGATACGGAAATCATGGGTGAAACATTTGACGGAAAAATGATTCCTGTATTCACAAAAGGAAACTGGGCATAATTTAGGAAAAATGTGTTGATTGTGTATCGGGACATTGTCACTCTCTTTAAAACGACAGGAGGATAAAAATGAAACTATTAAAAGACAAAATTAGAGAAGACGCAAAAATAGTATCTTCTGAAGTTGTACGAGTGGATTCTTTTATCAATCATCAAATTGATGTGGCGTTTTTGGACTTGATTGCCCAAGAATTTTATCATCGGTTTGAAGGACAAAAGGTAACAAAAATTTTGACTGTAGAAGCGTCGGGAATTGCCTTGGCGACTTTGGCAGCTCTGTATTTTAAGGTTCCGGTTGTTTTTGCCAAAAAAACTTCTTCCCGAAATTTGGATAAGGATACCTACCGAAGCAAAGTGTATTCCTTTACCAAACAAAGAGAGTATGATATTCAGGTTGCTACCAATTACTTGAAAGAAGGCGATAGTGTCTTGATTTTGGATGATTTTTTAGCCAACGGAAAGGCAGCACTTGGGCTGGTGGATATCATTGAACAGGCGGGAGCGGAAGTTGCAGGCTTGGGATTCATTATAGAAAAAGGATTTCAAGATGGCGGCAAGGTGTTAAGGAAAATGGGATTTCATGTGGAGTCACTTGCTATTATTGAAGAAATGAAGGGCAAGGAAATTGTTTTTGCGGAATAAAATGTGTATTCCTTAGTTCAAGACGAACTGAGATAAAAACAACAGCAAATAAAAGGAGACTAAAAAATGAAAAGATTTCTTGTGCTACTGCTAACGTTGGTAATGGTTCTTTCTGCTTGTTCCGGTGGAGAAAGCGGAAAAAAAGAAGAAAGCGGGAAACAAACTACCGTCGGTTTTATCTATGTAGGACCGGTGGGTGACGGCGGTTACACCTATGCCCATGATCAAGGTAGATTGTATTTGGAAAAGGAATTGGGCGATAAGGTAAAGACCATTTATAAAGAGTCGGTAGAAGAGAATTTGCAGGCGGTGGAAGCGGAAATCCGTAATATGATTGACCAAGGTGCAACCATTATCTTTACTACCAGCTTTGGCTTTATGGAGGGAACCAAAAAAGCAGCGGCAGAATTTCCGAATGTGACATTCTTTCACTGTTCCGGCTATGAAAAAGCAGACAATATGAGTAATTATTTCGGAAGAATTTACGAAGCCAGATATTTGACAGGAATTGTAGCCGGACTGAAAACGAAGGCAAACAGTATCGGTTATGTTGGTGCATTTCCGATTCCGGAAGTCGTTCGTGGTATCAATGCTTTCACTTTGGGAGCACAATCCGTCAATCCGGATGTCAAGGTCAAAGTAGTATGGACAAATACTTGGTATGATCCGGCCAAAGAAAAGGAAGCGGCTATCAGTCTTTTGGATGCCGGAGTGGACATCATTTCCCAACACCAAGATACTGCAGGACCACAACAAGCGGCAGAAGAGAGAAACGCATTTGCAATCGGATACAATACGGATATGTCGGCAGCAGCACCGAAGGCAAATATGACTTCCGCTATCTGGAACTGGGGCCCATACTATCTGGAACAAGTAAAAGCGGTACTGGGAGGCACTTATAAATCCGAAGCTTACTGGGGCGGATTTCATGAAAATATTGTAGATATTGCTCCGTTGACTGCAAATGCACCGGAAGAATCCAAGGTGCTAGTGGAAGAAATGAAACAAAAAATCAAGGAACAAAAGTTTCATGTTTTCTCCGGTCCGATTTATGACCAAAATGGAGAACTCAAGGTAAAAGAAGGCGAAACCATGACCGATGAAGAGTTGCTGAATTTCAATTGGTTTGTCAAAGGCGTGGAAGGAAAAATTGAATAGGTGAATAATATGACCATATTAGCTGAAATGAGGAATATAAAAAAGTCCTTCGGTACGGTAGTTGCCAACCGGGATGTCAGCTTTGAACTCAAGGCCGGCGAGATACACGCTCTATTAGGCGAAAATGGTGCAGGAAAATCTACATTGATGAACATGCTGTCGGGCATTTACCAACCCGACAGCGGTTCTATTTTAATTCATGGAAAACCTGTGACCATACGCTCTCCCAAAGAAGCTATCAAACTTGAAATCGGTATGATTCATCAGCACTATAAATTGGTAGAAAAATTCAGTGCATTGGAAAATATAGTAATGGGGCAGGAGAGCTCCTTTTTCTTACGCCGAAAAGACTTGAGAAAAAAGATTGAAAGCCTGGCGGAAAGCTATCATATTTCCGTGGATTTGGATAAAGTCGTATACAATATGTCCATCGGTGAAAAACAATCCGTGGATATTCTGAAGGTGATGTATCAAGGGGCGAAAATACTGATAATGGATGAGCCGACAGCGGTCTTGACACCTCAAGAAATTACCTCGTTATTCCGAGTGATTCGTAACATGGCTGCAGAAGGCTGTGGTATTGTCATCATTACCCATAAGCTCAATGAGGTCATGGAGATTTCTGACAGAGTAACCGTTTTACAAAAAGGCTCGACTGTCAAAACTTTGGTTACAGCTGAAACCAGTCAAAAAGAATTGACCGATTTGATGGTGGGGAAAGCGACCGACCTGCAAATTGAAAGAGCGGAAACGACACTTGGCAGAAGTATTTTGAAAGTGGAAAATCTAAATGCCGTCAACAAAGACAAAGCCAAGGTTCTAAAAAACATCAACTTCGAACTGCGAGAAGGAGAAGTGCTTGGCGTGGCAGGTGTGGCAGGCAGTGGACAAAAAGAGCTGTGTGAAGCTCTGGCCGGTCTTTATCCGGTGACAAGCGGTGAAATTATGTTCCATGAAGAAAGTCTGATTGGTAAGACACCGGCAGAGATTATCAATGCCGGAATGACCATGAGCTTTGTACCGGAAGACCGCTTGGGTATGGGATTAGTCGGCTCTATGGATATGATAGACAATTATTTATTAAAAGCTCATCACAGAGAAAAGAGTCTGTTTATTAAAAGAAAACCTTTGGAAAAGGTGTGTAAGAAAATGATTGAAGAACTGGATATTCAAACTCCCGGAGTACATTATCCGATTTCCAAGCTATCCGGAGGAAACATTCAAAAAGTTCTAATCGGCAGAGAGATTGAAACCAACCCACAGGTGTTAATTACCGCTTATGCAGTACGGGGATTGGATGTCGGCTCGGCACATACCATCTATGATTTAATCAATGAGCAGAAGCGAAAAGGAGTCGGGATTCTCTTTATTGGAGAAGACATTGATGTCATCATGGAGCTTTGCGACCGGATTATGGTTTTATACGACGGAGAAGTACAAGGCATTGTGAATGCGGAAGATGCCGTAAAAGAAGAAATCGGTCTGATGATGGGAGGAGGAAAAGTCCATGCTTAGATTGGTAAAAAGGGTGGATGTAAGCAAAAGAGAAAGAACTTTGATTTACAGTCTTTCTATTTTGGCTGCGTTGTTGACATCCGGCTTATTTGTTCTTTTGATGGGGCATTCCCCGTTTGAAGTTTTTCATAAGATGATTTTGGGGGCTTTTGGCAGTAGATTGCGTTTTCAAGATACGATGATTATTGCTGTGCCGTTGATTATTACTTCAATTGGAATTATGATTGCCTTCAAAATGAAATTCTGGAATATAGGAGGAGAAGGACAAATCCTCATGGGAGCACTGTTTGCATCTTATTTTGCTCTGAATTATTCGTCTTTGCCAAGGCCGCTTTTGCTCACAATTATGTTTGCAGCCGGCTTTGTGGGTGGAGCTTTGGTAGGTATAATTCCGGCGATTTTAAAAGTCAAACTGCAAACCAACGAAACCATCATCACCTTGATGCTGAATTACATTATTTTTCATTTGGTTACCTATTTGCAATATGGGCCGTGGAGAGATCCGGATGCAAAAGGCTTTCCCAGAATTGCAAATTTTACAGAAAATGCAGTGCTCCCGAAATTGTTCGGACTGCATTTGGGTTGGCTCATCATGCTGATTTTGGTAATCGTGGTAACGATTTTACTACGCTATTCCAAAATCGGTTATAAGATAGCTGTTGTCGGAGAGAGCAAAGATACGGCACGCTATGCAGGAATGAACTTAAATCGGATTATTATTTCGTCGATAGCAGTTAGTGGAGGTATTTGCGGTTTAGTAGGTATGATTGAAGCTTCCGGAGTAAACTATACTCTGACTCCGTCGTTGACCGGAGGATATGGTTTTTTAGCGATTATCACCACTTGGTTATCGGGATTGAATCCGATTGCCATTATTCCGGTTTCCATCTTGTTTGCAGCCTTGACCAAGGGCGGCAACTTCATTCAAACAGCATTTCAAATTCCGCAGTCGGCGGCTTCGGTAATTCAAAGTATTATCTTATTTTTCGTTATCGGAGCGGAGTTTTTTGTTCAGTATAAGATAGTAGGAAAGGAGAAAAGTCGATGAACGCATTTTTACATGCTGCGATTATTGCAGGCATTCCGTTGCTACTGGCTACATTGGGCGAAACCATCACCGAAAAGGCGGGACATTTGAATTTGGGTGTGGAAGGTATGATGCTGCTTGGTGCAGTGGCAGGTTTTGCTACCGGTCTTTATACCGGTTCGCCGGTCTTGGCTTTAGTTGCAGCTACCCTTGCGGGGGCAGGCGGTGCTTTAATTTACGGTCTTTTGACAATTACGATGAGGGCCAATCAGGTCGTGAGTGGCTTGGCACTGACGATTTTCGGTACCGGTTTTTCCAGCTATATGGGCTCGGCTCTTATCGGCCAAAAATTGCCGGAAAATATTATCGCATTCTTTCGACCGGTTGAGATTCCTCTGTTATCTCAGATTCCGATTGTCGGTCCGATGCTCTTTCGCCAAGACATTTTTGTATATTTGAGTTATTTGCTTTGCATTTTGCTGGCAATTTATCTTTTTTACACCAATATGGGTCTGAATCTTCAAGCAATAGGTGAAAATCCTTCGGCAGCGGATGCTTCGGGAATTCCAATCAGTAGGTACAAATATATTCATGTCCTTTTAGGGGGAGCTCTTTGTGGTCTGGGCGGTGCTTATTTATCGGTTGTTCAGGTTCCTCAGTGGCAGGAAAATATCACAGCAGGACGTGGCTGGATTGCCATTGCCTTGGTCATCTTCTGCAAATGGAATCCGTGGAAAAGCTTTTTTGGAGCAATTTTATTTGGCGGCTTGAGCATTGTCGGATTTCGCCTGCAGCAATACAATATTTCGCAACACCTTTTGGATATGTTACCCTATTTGGTGACCATTTTGGTCTTGGCAATCGGCAGGGAGAATAAGAAAAACTCTGCACCGGAGGCCATGAGCATTCCGTATTTCAGAGAAGAAAGATAATTGTAATCTTGAAAGAGCTGATGGAAGAAGTGTAAGAAAATGAAAGTATAAAGTCAGAAGAACATGGAAGGAGTCTACATGATAAGAGATTGGAAAGATAGAGTGAAACAGCAGGGGCCGTTTTTTCTCTTTTTAGGCTTTATCCTATGTAGAGGAGGCTACTTTTATCATGAAAGTCTTCTTTTTCTGGGTGTGGCCATGATTCTTTTGTTGGCTTCATACTATTACAATCAGAAAGAAATAATACATTATGGGCAGGCATCCGTTCTGCCCTTTTTGTATTTACTGTTTTACAGTATTCCTCTTTTCTGGGCGGATAATATGCATATTGTAGGGGTGTTTAAGTTGATGGCACCGATTGCTTTGGTAATTGCTTTACTACAGTTTTATGATGTGAAGACCTTACTGGAACAGTTTTTTCAGGCCTATGTTTATTCTTTGCTTTTGGCCTTTGTTGTCCTCGGGCTACAGCATAATTTGAGCCATACTCCTTTTTACAGTGCTTGGATGGAAGATTATTTCGTGACATTGGTTATCCAAAAAAGATTTACCGGCTGGCTGCAATATGCCAATGTAAATGCTGTGTTTTCATTAATTTCCGGATTTTATTTTATTAGAAGAAAAGACAAGCATTGGAAAATCATTCTGTCTGCCTTGAGTCTGGGATTATCCGGCAGCAGGACAGCGTGGATACTGACAATTGTGTTGTTGATATACGTTGCGGGATATCTTCTGTATCAAAAAGAATGGAAAAAAGAAACACTTTATAGAATATTCAGTTTTGTGTGTTTTCTCAGCATCGGGATTTGGCTGGTCAGTCTGTGGCTGAAAAGCGGTAGAATTGGAGAAGGGCTTCAAGCTTCCGAATTTCAAACACGCTTGCTTTATTATAAAGACGGCCTATTTATGATTTTAAAAAATCCGCTTGGCTATGGGCATTATGGATATTATTTAATACAAAGACAATTCCAAACCGGCTCGATGTATTTTATCAAATACATACATAATTTTTGGCTGCAGATTATACTGGACGGAGGAGTTGTGACGGGGTTTCTGTTTTTGGCTTTGCTTTTAAAGACGGCATATTTTCTATGGATTGAAAAAAGTGAAAAAAGGACACTTTATCTGCCACTCTTTTTGACTTTTTTAGCACATGCCTTTTTTGATTTTGATTTGGAATTCAGTTATAGCTATCTTTTTATTTGGCTGGTGTATTTCGCCGCATTTTCCGGCGAAAGGAAGAAAATAGTTTTGCACCGCTCCTTTAAAAGTTTATTTTTTGCAGGAAATCTCATACTGCTTTCGATTTCTTTCTTCTTAGCACTTATATTTATTCAGGTTTATTTTGGGAATTACAGACTGGCGGCAGATTTGGGATTTACCGATGCCAAAATGAAGATTCTCAAATCTGTGGAAACAGACGAAGAAATAAAGAGAGAAATTGCACATTCCATGGAAAAAAATCAACTAAAAAGTCCGGAAACATTTGCATTTTTGCGGGATTATTATTATAATAAAGGAAACTTAAAAAAGGCAATCGGATATGGAAGGCAGGCTGTAGAGCTGGCACCGCTGCTATTATTTCACCGACAGGAGCTTATGAGGATTGAATATGCGTATGCGTTATTAAATAGTCAGGATATGTCGGAAGTAGCGGAGGATATTTTGGGATTGCCGCAACGGTTAAGTCAATTAAAGGTGGAAAAATCCACACAATTGAATGTTCAGCACCGCCCGCAGTGGGAAATGAGTAAAGAAATGCAGCTATGGTATCTGCATTTTAGGAGTTTATATCAAGGTCATAAGGAGTAAGCATGAAAAAAGATTTACTGAGTAAGATGTTAATTATAGGGGCAGTCGGCTTGGGGAGCCTGGTTGTCACTATTGCATTGATATGGGGACTTTCTTCGGGAAATAAAGAAAAAAAGCCTAAGAATCTGGGTGAAGACCATACCATTCCACAGGAAACGATAGAAAATGAGCTGGCTTTTCAAGCGGACAGCATCAATGGAGAAAAGTTTTTGGCAGTGGTAAGAGGAGAACTGAGCACTGAGAACATATTGCCGGTTTATGATTTGGAAAGGAAAAAAGATTTTCTTCTGAAAGTGAAAGGAGAAACGGTAATCAAGAGTGCCTATGGGGAGGCGATGGCTATTTCGCAAATCCGAGCGGGACAAATTGTGGAAGGAAAATTTGATAAAGAAAGCTTTGACCTCTACTTGCTGCAAATATCCGGCAGGGCATGGGAAAAGAAAAATCCAAGTTCTCTGGTAATCTCCGCCGAGCAGAACAAGGTAAAAATCGGAACCGATGAATATCATTTTGAGCCGAGCTTGCTGATGGCGAGAAAAGGCGGAAAAAGTATTGCATTGTCGGAAGTATCTGCATCAGATGAATTGATTCTAAGAGGCTATAAAAACGAGTTGTGGTCCATTGAAGTTTTGGCCGGACACGGATTTTTGGTTTTGAAGAATTCTGAGGCATTTATCGGCGGTACAATTGAAATCGGAAATCGGGATATTCGTACCATTGATAAGGATATGAAAATTGAAATTCCGGCTGGTGTGAAGAAGATTATTATTACCAAAGAGACGATGAACCCTTATTCCAATGATGTTTTTATTGAAGAAGGAAAAGAATTTGTTATTGACTTGGCGGAATTCAAGCCGAAAGTAGGAAAAGTCAAGTTTATCACGGTTCAAGAAGGGGTTACTCTTTATATTGACGAAGTAAAGCAGGCTTTGGCCAATACCGAAGTACAGCTTGACTTCGGGCAGCATAAGATTAAGGCGGAAAAGACGGGATATGTTGCTTGGGAAAGCACATTAACCGTCAATCAGGTGGAAATGGAAGTCAAGATTGACATGAAGGTTGAGCCGCAGTATTTGGAAGTGCAGACACCAATCGGTGCAGAGCTTTATGTGGATGGGGCCAGAATCGGCACCATACCGGCGAGAACGGCAATTTCTCCCGGAGAGCATAATATTACCATTCGGAAAGAAGGATATTACTCCAAAACACAAACAATTTTGGTAGAAAGCAATGGCAAGAATGTCAACTATGCATTTCCGGATTTGATTCGAATCGGTAGTACCGAAAGCGAATCCAATTCCAGTCCGGTGACACCGGCACCGACAGCACCGAATGTGACTACACCGCCGATTCAACCGGATAAGAAACTCAATCCGACCAATGACAACTATTAGAGCTTGTAAAGAAAATAACGCTCAGGAATCATGCACAAGGGAGTTGCCGATGGCAACTCCTATTTGATTATAAGGAGAGTAGCTCTCGTTTGGAAGAGAGGAGGAAGTATAGCAAAAAAACATCCGAACATTTTTATGAAATTCGAAAAAAATATTTGCATTTCTGATGTTTTGTAGTATAATACATCAAGTAATAAGGAAATCATTTTGACAAATGAATATGATATTTTTAGGAGGACTATCATGAACGCTTTCATTGAGAAATTCTTTAAACTGAAAGAAAATTCCACCAATATGAAAAGAGAAGCCATTGCCGGCTTTACTACTTTTATGACAATGGCGTATATTTTAATTGTCAATCCTTCCATGCTTGCCACAGAAGGTTCCGGTATGGACTTCGGCAAAGTGTTTACCGCAACGGTTTTATCCGCTTTAATCGGTACTCTGGTCATGGCTCTCTTAGCCAATTTACCTTTTGCGCTGGCTCCTGGTATGGGCTTAAATGCGTTTTTTATTTTTACGGTTGTACTGAAAGGACAAAAATCATTCCAGTTTGCTTTAACTGCAGTATTTATTGAAGGTCTTATTTTCTTGCTGCTTTCTGCTTTCAATGTCAGAGAAGCGATTATTAAGTCGATTCCGATTAATATCAAAAAAGCTGTTTCGGTAGGTATCGGTTTGTTTATTGCCTTTATCGGCTTGAGTAATTCAGGCATCGTGGTACAAGGCGATACACCGCTTACATTGGGTGATTTGGCTGCACCGGCAGCACAATTGACTCTAATCGGTATTTTGATTACCGGATTATTGCTTGCTTTAAAGGTTAAGGGTGCTTTATTCTTATCTATTTTAATCGCCACGGTTATCGGTATTCCGATGGGCTTAACTCACTTACCGGAATCCTTCGCCAAAATCGTTTCCCTGCCAAGTGCACCATACTTCTTTGAATTTGATTGGCACAATATTTTGAGTGTGGATATGTTCATTGTGGTTCTGACATTCTTATTTGTCGATATTTTTGATACCGTCGGTACTTTGGTAGGTGTTTCTGCCAAGGCTAAAATGCTGGATGAAAACGGTAATGTACCGAAAGCAAAACAAGCATTATTGTCAGATGCGATTGCAACTACATGCGGTGCCATTTTGGGAACCTCTACGGTGACGACTTATGTAGAGTCGGCTGCCGGTGTAGCAGAGGGTGGCAGAACCGGATTGACTTCCGTATTTACTGCTTTGCTGTTTGTGGTATCTATTTTCTTATCACCGCTATTTATTATGATTCCGGCAGCGGCGACGGCTCCTGCTTTGATTATTGTCGGCTTGTTTATGATGGAGCCGATTTTGGAAATTGATTTGAAAGATTTTACCGAGTCCATTCCATGTTTCTTGACCATGATTATGATGCCGTTAACATACTCGATTTCTGAAGGAATTATCTTCGGTATCGTATCTTATGTATTACTTAAAACCTTTACATTAAGATGGAAGGAAGTGCCGGTAGTTACCTTTATGCTGGGAATTGCATTTATTGCCTTTAAGATATTTGTCAGATAAAAAACGAAGATGTAGTTTAAAAAAAATATAAAGTTTTGTACAAAAGAGCCGAACTATTAATAGGTAAGGCTCTTTTGTTTTAGGGAAAAAGGGATGAACGAAAAATCAACAGAATAGCAATAGAGTGAATAAAGAGTTTACGAAAGAGGTGCGCAAGCAAGATGAAAGGAACGGTTGTTCGAATTTGGATAAATACATTGCATAAAATGTATGGTAAGGAAGAGATTGATAAAACCTTGCAACAGGTGGGCTTTGATATGGAAAGAGTTATTTCTCCGCTGGAAGATATTTCTGACCATTTGGTCGATGATTTAATGACAGTGATTGCAAAAGATCATCAAATCAGTAAAGGAAAACTTTGGAATGCTTTGGGAATGGATAACATAAAGACTTTTTATGAAATGTATCCCATTTTCTTTAAAAAGGCCAATATGTTTTCTTTCCTTTGTTCTTTAAATGATATCCACCAATTAGTCAGAAAGAGAATTCGCGGATCCCAGCCGGCGATTTTGAATATGGAAGTGATTGGAAAGCAGGAAGCGACACTGACTTATATCTCCAAACGAAATATGTACGACTATTTGTTGGGTCTGATTGAGGGAACAAAGGAATTCTTTAAGGAGAAAGTCGAAGTTGAGGTGCTGGAGAAAGTAAATGGAAAGATGGTTTTGAAGATGAAGTTCGATTATGAACTTTTAAATGTCAAGCATTTCGGTTTTTCCAAATTATTAAGTTTCGGCATGATTCAAAATCAGTCTTTAAAAGTGGTTTTATTTACTTTGTTATTGGGTTTACCGACAGCATTTTTACTAAATAATGCTTGGTTAACTTCTCTTTTGATGTCACTTTATGCAGGATTGGGAAGCTTGCTTCTGGCAAAACCGATGAAAGAAATACAGAACCAAATTGAGAAACTGAGCGATAAAAATTATATTTCGGATGTCAGAATCAGAACCAAGGATGAATTCGAAGAGCTGTTCCAATCGATTGTAAAATATAAAGAAACCTTTGCAGAAGGATTTGTAGACCTCTCCAGTATGACCGGTGAAATGAATACCTTTTCCAAGGATTTAATCTATATTGCCAAAATTATGGAAGATATGAGCATGGATATCAAAGATTTTATTGAAAAGCTTTATATCCGTACGATGGAGCAGTCGGAAGCGACAGAGTCGAATGTTAAGGTATTGACTCAAAATTCGGAGCAAATAATTTCGTTGGCGGAAAAAGAAATGCAAAACAAAATAGAGATTGAGAGGGCAATTCAGACAACCTCCGAGTCTTTTGCAAAGTTGAAAAAGACCACCGATAATTTGGAATCGATGCAAAAGAAATTTGAAATTTTAAAAGGCAATAGTGAAAAACTGAGAAAAAAAGGCAAAGAAACTGAAGAGATTGCGTCCTTTGTTTCTGAGATTGCGTATCAAACCAATCTACTGGCATTAAATGCATCTATTGAAGCGGCCAGAGCCGGTGAAATGGGGCAGGGCTTTGCCGTGGTTGCCGATGAGGTAAGAAAACTGGCACAAAATTCTGAACAGGCAGCGACGAGAATCAAAGAAAATATCAATAGCTTTTTAAGTGATATTGAAGCAATGGTAGAAGATATCCATGAGCAAAATGAGATTTTGGGACAAGGAGCAGAGACAATTCATGATGCCATCAACAAAACTCAAAACTCGAAAGCGGAAATGGATCATGTGGCAGTAAAGATGGCCGAGTCAGCGGAGAAACTGGAGCAACAAGCGGATAATTTGAGCGGAATTGTGGAAAATATGCATGTTGTCAGCAATGTGTCGACCGAGAATGCAGATGCTGCAAAATCTGCCAGTGAAAGAATCAATTCATACTCTGAAAAACTGGAAAAACTGACTTATGATATTCAAAATTTTGAAAAGATGACCACAGAGTTTAATAAGATATTGACGGAATATAAGCTATAAAAGACTATGGATTTCCTCTCATTTGTTATTTTGCCAAAAACATAAAAAAATTGATATAATTATTGACAGACTTCCATTTCTTCGATATATTATTGTTAGTAATTCAACTTTTCCAAGAAACATGGGAAGGTTGAACTACCAAATAATATCAGCAAATGTGAATACAGGAAAATACAACTAGTGCTCTTTTAGTTTTGTTTTACCTGCTGAAAAGGAGTGGAAATATGCTTTCTTTATGGAAAAAGAGGAACCGGGAAAGTCAAGGAAAGACGGAGACCGAATCATTGTTGCAGGAAGAAAACCCGGTGAAACATGAGATAGTCATTTTGGGAATTGGTTGTGCCAAGTGCAATGAAATGGAAAATAATACCAAAAAAGCAGTGGCAGAGCTGAATATGAATGAAGAAGTCAAGCATATAACAGATTTGGTAGAAATTGTCGGGCATGGTGTCACCTCAATTCCGGCACTGGTCATTGACGGTAAGGTTCTTTCTGTAGGGGATGTGATTTCCGTTGCCAAAATCAAAGAGTTGATTCAAGAAAGAAGAAATATGACATAAGAAAAAAGACTTGTTACAAGGATTGCCAAGTAACCGGTCTTTTTTTGATGAGAGTGAAAGTCAAGGCAAAGCTATTTTGCATATAGAATGCCCACTAAAAATAGTACGAATTTGCGAGGCAGCAGGCGCTGCAAGAGTAAAAAGAAATGATATTGCCCTCCAATGGTTTGAATGGGGGGCATTTTCCGTTTTTGGGAACGCCGAAAGATAACATTAGCAATAACATTCGGCTGCATCCCGTTTTTTTCGTCATTCTCCATTTTGGAGATTGAACGATAAACCCGTTTTTCATATTCTTTGGACAGTTCTTTGATTCTTTGGCGATTTTGAGTGAAATCACTTTGAATATCTCCAAGTAAAAAGGAAGAAAATTGGATTCCATATGGTAAAAGCTCCAATTGCCAAGCTTCCAGAAGTTTATTTGCAGCTGCTTTTGAGGCAGAATAAAAGCTTTGGAAAGGAAGAGAGATTTCACTTGCCACAGAGCTGATAAAAAGGACTTTGCTGTTTTTATGGCCCTTGAGTAAGGGTAAAAAATGTTGAATGGTCAAGAAGACACCAAAAAAATTGACATCGAATTGAGCTTTGGCTTCGGAAAGTGCAGTATTTTCCGTTGCTCCGGCAATTCCGTAGCCTGCACAACAAATTAGAATCACATGTGAGCAGGAAATGTCTTTGAGCTTTTCGGCAACCGGTGCCAAATCTTCGGACTTGGTGACATCGCATACAAAATGCTTTATATTTGGCAGATTCCATTTGTGGGCTCTTCGACTCAGTGTAAATACTTGATATTGGTGTTTGGCATAGGCAAGTGCTAATTCCTTGCCAATGCCACTGCTACCGCCGGTAATAATGACAATCGGTTTCATAAATCCTCCTTAGCCGTTTTCTGTGGCAAATTGACTGTTGTAAAGCTTTGCATAATATCCGTTTTTAGATAGTAAAGTATTGTGGTCACCAATTTCCTTGATATCACCGTTTTCCATATAGATGATGGTATCGGCATCCCGAATGGTGGAAAGCCGATGGGCAATTACAAAAGAGGTACGACCTTTCATCAAGGCTGCCATCGCTTCTTGAATCAGGACTTCTGTTCTGGTGTCAACAGAACTGGTTGCCTCGTCCAAAATCATAATCGGCCGGTTGGAAAGAATTGCTCTGGCGATAGTTAGGAGCTGACGTTCCCCCTGTGCCAGATTGCCGGCATCTTCCAATAATTCGAAGTCATAGCCATCCGGCAAAGCTTTTATAAAGCTATCGGCTCTGGCAGCTTTGGCGGCAGCATAGATTTCTTTATCCGTAGCATCCGGTTTGCCGTAGCGAATATTCTCGCGAATAGTCCCCTTGAAAAGCCAAGTGTCTTGTAACACCATACCGAAGATTTCTCTTAAATTTCGGCGTTTCATATTACGAATATCGACTTGATTAATCATTATTTTTCCATTATTGACATCATAGAAACGCATGAGTAAATTGACCAGAGTCGTTTTACCGGCACCCCTCGGGCCGACGATTGCTACGTTGTGTCCGTCTTCTACAGAAAAAGTAATATCATGCATAAAAAATTTATCCGGATTATATACGAAAACGAACTGCGAAAATTCAATGCCGATTTTTTCGGTATTTGGCAGAACAGGGTGAGTAACATCCGGAATTTCTTCCGGTTCATCTAAAAACTCAAACACTCGCTCGGTTGCAGCCGCTGTTGCTTGTAGAATGGTCGAAATCTGAGCGATAGAGCTGATTGGCATAGAAAACTGCCTTAAGTACTGAATGAAGGACTGAATCATACCGATGCTCATTTTTCCTTGAATTACCATCAGAGCACTGATGACAACAATAGCAATATAGCCCAAATTGGACATTGCCTGGCTGATTGGCATCAAGGTACCGGAATAAAATTGGGATTTCCAGCCGCTTTCATAAAGTTCCTGATTAATGGCCTCAAACTGACGAATTGATTTTTCTTCGGCAGAAAAAGCCGAGATTATTTTGTGGCCGGTATAGTTTTCTTCGACAAAGCCATTCATTTCACCCAATGTCTGTTGCTGGGCGGAAAAATATTTTTGAATGGATTTTGCCATTGTCAGAGAGAGCAGCAAACTAAGTGGCACCGTAAATAAACCGATGACAGTAAGTAGCGGACTGATGGAAAACATCATGATAAAGATTAGGATAAGGCTGGTAAATGAGCTGATAATAAGCTCCAGGCTTTGCTGTAAACTATTTGATAAGACATCTACATCATTGGTGATTCGACTAAGGATATCACCATAGCTGTTACCATCAAAATAACGCAGAGGCAAATGTTTCAATTTTACGTCAATTCTTTGCCTTAAATCAAAAATCGTTCTTTGTGAAACTCGTACCATCAAAAACGAGCTCAAAAACTTAAAACCGGTATAAAAAACATAAGTCAGCCCCAATAATGCGATGATTCGGATGAAGGACGGAATTGCCTCAGAATCCGTTTTAAAATTGATGAGTCGAATGAGTGCATCGGTTGCTTTTCCCATAATGTACGGGGCAAAGCTATTAGCAAGAGAGGACAGGATGATTAAAATAATCGATAAAAAAATCAAGATACGATAAGGTTTCATAAATTGGAACAGTCTTTTATAGATGGTCTTAAATTCGGATGCACGATATTTTTTTGAGTTCTTTGGGATAGGTGGCATTTTCATATCAGACTTCCTCCTTTTCCAATTGGGAATAAACGATTTCCCGGTATACTTCGCAATCTTTTAGCAAAGCCTCATGTTTACCGCTGCCTACAATTTTTCCGTCTTCCAGAACGAGAATCCGGTCAGCATTTTTTATGGTACTGATTCTTTGAGCTACAATCAGTACCACAGCGTTCTTCGTATGCTCAAGCAAGGCTCTGCGCAGCATGGCATCCGTCTTAAAATCCAGTGCAGAAAAGCTATCATCAAAAATATAGATGTCAGGATTTTTGGCAATGGCTCGGGCAATAGCGAGCCTTTGCTTTTGACCGCCGGAAAAGTTGAGCCCGGATTGCGAAACCTTGGTTTCCAATTGGTCATCTTTGGCCATGACAAAATCATGGGACTGGGCAATGTGCAAAACTTCTTCTAAACTTTCTTGGGATAAATTTTGCTCGGTAAAATCAATGTTTTCTGCAATGCTACCCCGAAATAAAAAAGCTTTTTGCGGGATATAACCGATTTTTTCCCGTAATGAGGAAAGAGCGATCTGTCTGATATCTATGTCATTGATGGTGATTTTTCCGGTGCTTACATCATAAAAACGAGGGATTAAATCAATTAAAGTGGATTTTCCTGACCCGGTGGAGCCAATGATAGCAGTAACCTGACCGGATTGAGCAGTAAATGAAATGCCGGAAATAGCATAGCTTTCTGCATGAGGAAAACGAAAGCTGACATCTTCAAAACGAAGCGTTAATTGGTCGTCTGTCGGGAAAGGGGATGAGGTTTCGCTTTCCAAAACGGAATTTTCAGTATCCAGTACTTCTTTGAGTCGAGTAGCCGAGACAGAGGCACGAGGATACATGACAAACAGCATAGAGAGCATCATTACGGCCATCATGATTTGGGTAATATATTGAATGACGGCAATAATATCTCCAACCGGAATGGTAGCAGATTGTAAAATCTGAAAACCGCCAATGCCAACCACTGCAACCATTGTCAGGTATAAAATCAAAATCAGAACAGGCATGGCCAAAGAAATCAGGGTATTCATGCGAATGGAATAATTCGTAAAATCTTCATTGCTTTTTTGAAAACGTGTTTCCTCATAATTTTCCATATTGAAAGAACGGGCTACCCGAATCCCCTTTAGTTTTTCACGTGTAATCAAATTGATGTAATCCAGTTTTTCTTGCATTTTAGCAGAAAGCGGCATTGCTTTTTTAGCCATCCAAGCAACAAAAAGGACAAGAATCGGCATAGAAACCAAAAGGACAAGGGAGAGTTTTGGACTTTTGATTAAAGTCATAATGATTCCCCCTAGAAACATAATGGGAGCAAGCAATGAGATTCGCAGAAACATGGCCAAGAATTGCTGCACCTGCACGACATCATTATTTGTTCTTGTAATCAAAGAAGAAGTAGTAAAGGTATCGAATTCGCTTTGTGAAAAATACTGTGCTTTAGCAAAAATCAAGCTGCGTAAGTTTTTGGCAAGACCAACTGTAGAAATAGCAGCCAAGTAGCTTTGCATAATTTGGCAAAACACTCCGAAAGATAAAAAGAGCAGCATGATGCCGCCGGCGATAAAGATTGCCCTCTTATCTTGAGCAGGAATGGCAAGATTGACAATATTGGACAAATAATAGGGTAAAGCCAGATTGGAAGCGGTATATCCGATGACACACAAAAAGAGCAAAAAGATTTGCTTTTTAAACGGCGATAGTTCATAGTAGATTCTTTTCATAAGACCTCCATGGATTACAAAGTTACAAACAAAAATGACATTTCGGAAGGGAATCATCCGGTTGTAGTCTGAAAATGCTGAAATTTTGTTTGGATTTCATTTCAAAGATATAATAGTAATATACCATAGATGTTACAAAAAAACTACATTTCAATCGGGGAAGGGAAAAGTTTTTTGTATATTCACAATTTGGGTAGAGATATGATATACTCTAATAGTAAAATTTATAAAAATAAAGCAGACTCTCCTAAGCGGGTGAGTAAAGAAACTATGAGAAAGATGAATGTATAAGGGAAAATTATGACAAATTTCGAAAAACAAATAGCATTTATTATGGAACTGGATAAAATGAAGCATATCATGAGGCAAAATTATTTGTCAAACGCCGGCAGAAAGGAAAATGATGCCGAGCATTCGTGGCATTTGGCAGTGATGGCATGTGTACTGGCTGAGCATGCCAATGAAAAAGTAGATGTGCTAAGGACAATCAAAATGCTGCTGGTACATGATGTAGTAGAAATTGATGCAGGAGATACCTATGCTTATGATGCGGCTGCCAATGTAGATAAGCGTGAAAGGGAAGTAAAGGCTGCCGAGCGAATTTTCGGGCTTTTGCCCAAGGAACAGGCGGAAGAATATCGGGGGCTTTGGGATGAGTTTGAAGAAATGAAAACTCCGGAATCAAAGTTTGCCAATACCATTGACAAATTTCATCCGTTTTTGCTGAATGCAGCTTCAGGAGGAAAGTCGTGGAAGGAGCATGGTGTTTCGAAAGCACAGGTTTTAGAGAGAAATAAAAGAACCCATGAGGGCTCAGAAACTATCTGGCAGTATCAAAAAGAGCAAATAGAGATTCATGCTGCCAAAGGAGATTTGAGGGAGGAGTAAAATAAGCAATGAACGAACTGCAAATTAAAGAATTAGAAGTCCTTGATGAAATGAAAGAATTGCAGGAATTACAGAACTGGGATGGTTTAGAACAACTGACAGATTGGAAAAATATCAAAGATATTTCCGGTTTAGACAGTAAAATCTTGTATTGGATTCAAGAACATCTGCGCTTTGATTGGTTAAATGATTTCTTTCACGATTTTACAAGACTTGGTAACCATGGGGAACTTTGGTTTCTGATTATCTTTGTATTATTTATTTTTGCACAATTTCGAAAAGCGGCATTGACGGCTCTTTGCTCTTTGGCTTCTACCTTTTTGCTGGTAGACTTGGTTATAAAGCCGATTGTGACAAGAGTGCGGCCGTATGTAGCCATTCCGGTACTACAAAGATTGGTAGCGGCGGAATCCAGCTTTTCTTTTCCTTCCGGACACAGTGCCACTGCAATGGCAGTAGGCTATGTTCTGTTGCGCAAGCTCCCCTTTAAATTTGGAATGCCTATTTTTTTGCTGGCGATGCTAATGGGCTTTTCCAGGGTATATGTCGGTGTGCATTATCCTTCTGATGTAGTGGTCGGTGCAGTAATCGGCATGATAGTTGGTGAGATTTGTATTCAAATAGGCAATTATTGGGGCCGAAATCAAAAAGAGAGTTAGACTTTTTATCGCATTTTTAGAGGAAAATATTTTCAGAGCAGGAGAATATCTTTTCAGAAAAGGCTATGGGAAAGTTGAGCTAAATAAAAGGAAATGCTTTTTCTTAGAAGGGTGACTATTGTAGTATAGTTACCTTTTTATATTGGCTCTTTGTCAAAAGTTGGTGTTTGCGAATAAAAATCATTAAGTACATTTACTAGTACATTTGCAGTGCTTTGAAAAGGGAATTCTTTTGCTATTTACAGATAAATATGTTATACTGAGGATTACGATTCTGAGGTTTTCTTTTGTAAAGAAGGAAAAAAGAATGCTGTAGATAACTCATAGGGAGAAAAGAATAACTTTGCTCCATATTAAGCAAAGTGAGAAGAAAGGAGAACATTATGTATGGATACAGTTACGGGATTGACCCGTATTATTACTTAGTAATTCCGGCTTTTTTGCTGTCATTGATTGCACAGTGGCTGGTTAAGTCGACATTTAACAAATACTCTCGTGTAGGAAGTATGAGAGGAATGACAGGAGCCGATACTGCTAGAATGATTTTAGAGAGAAATGGTATTTATGATGTGAGAGTGGAAGCGGTTGCCGGTAGTTTAACAGACCACTATGACCCAAGAACAAAGGTCGTGCGTTTATCACAGCCGGTTTATAGCTCTCGCTCGTTGGCAGCAGTTGGGGTGGCGGCTCATGAGACCGGACATGCCATTCAGCATGCCAAGGGCTATGCACCGCTGGTGCTTCGCAGTACTCTTTATCCGCTTGCGGGTATCGGCTCGAGCTTTGGTATTCCGATGGCTATGCTGGGTTTTATTTTCAGCTTACCGTTTTTAATTCATATCGGTATCATTTTATTTGCGATGGCGGTGGCTTTTTATGTGATTACCTTACCGGTGGAAATTAATGCATCGACCAGAGCGATTGCCTGCATTCGTCAGGAGCAGATTTTAGGACCGCAAGAGATAGGCGGTGCAAAGAAGGTGTTGACAGCGGCGGCGATGACTTATGTAGCGGCGGCTGCGGTGGCAATTGCTCATTTACTGCGACTCATACTGCTATCAAGAAGTCGGAGCAGAGATTAGACAGGTTAGGAGAGAGCGATGCCGAGTAATAAGCTAGGGATTTTAAATAGTATCGAATTAGCCAAAGAAGAAGAGAGAATCAGTAAATACAAAGCCAAAGTAATATTTGAAAGCAATCTTTTAAGAGATAAAAGGGCAGGGACAGTATCGACATTGCTATGGATTCATCGCTTTTTATTTGAGGATATCTACGACTTTGCGGGTAAGATAAGAGATGTCAATATCTCCAAAGGTAACTTTCGTTTTGCTTCGGCTATGTACTTAAAGGAAGTTTTGACAGTGGTTGAAAAGATGCCACAAAAAAGTTTTGGTGAAATCATCGCAAAATACGTAGAAATGAACATAGCACATCCGTTTTTAGAGGGAAATGGCAGAAGCATGCGACTTTGGCTGGATCATATTCTAAGGGAAGAGTTGCAAGTAGCAATTGATTGGAACAAGGTCGGGAAAGAGGATTATTTGCTTGCCATGGAGAGGAGTCCGGTTAGAGATACCGAAATCAAAGAGCTTTTAAATCAGGCTTTAACGACGGATGTAAATAGTCGTGAGGTCTTCGTAAAAGGACTGGATGCCAGTTATGGATATGAGGGATTAAACCGCTATCATACAGCGGAGCTGTGAGAAGGCAGGGAAGGCAAGTGCGGAACATGTACGGATCCTACACGCCGATGCAGACGATATCCCGAAAAAGATGTATGAAAAAATGTGAATATTTGGGAATGGAATGATTGCAAGACTATTCGAAATAAAAATAGGAGGTTCAGATGGATTATATCATTAGAGAATTAAAGTCATGTGAAAATAAGCTGTTGGACATATTTCTATATGAGGCTATTTTTATTCCTGAGGGAGTACAAGCACCGCCCAAAGATATTATAAAGCATCCCGACTTGCAAATATATATTTCGGATTTTGGCAAGAAAACGGATGTTTGTTATGTTGTAGAGATTGAGGGAAGGGTGGTAGGAGCGGTATGGACTCGTATCATCAATGATTACGGGCATGTTGATGATGAAACACCGTCGCTTTCCATTTCGCTTTTAAAGGAGTATAGAAATTTAGGAATCGGGACAGAACTTATGAAACAAATCCTTTTGGCTTTGAAAGAGCGAGAATATAAGCAAGTGTCACTATCGGTTCAAAAGGCGAATTATGCCGTACGTATGTATAAAAACCTAGGTTTTGAAGTTATTGAGGAAAATGCGGAAGACTATGTTATGGTTTGTAAGCTTTAAGTTCAGCATTTGCTTTCATAAAGACGAATGTAGGGGAAATCATCAGTAGAAAGGGAAAAGGATTGATAAAGGTAAAAAGGTTAAAATGAGGATATCGATTAATGATTGAAAAAACACATAAAACTTCCTCCGGATTCATTTATTATTGGTTAAATGATTTTGATAAAGCGGAAAAAATTGCTCTTATATTTTTACCCGGTCTTACGGCGGATCATAGACTGTTTGATAAGCAAATAGAGTATTTTAGGGATAAGTTTAGAGTATTGGTTTGGGATGCCCCCGGACATGGCTTGTCATATCCGTTTCAACTCAATTTTGATTTGTTCGATAAGGTAAAATGGTTAAATGAAATATTGACAAAAGAAGAGATTGTAAAGCCTGTCTTAATCGGTCAATCAATGGGCGGCTACTTAGGGCAGGCATATGCGGAGCTGTTTCCGGATAAGCTTAGCGGTCTTGTTATGATTGATTCGCCATCCCTTCAAAGAAAGTATTATATGGCGATTGAATTATGGTTATTAAAAAATATAGAACCGATTTATAGGCTGTATCCTTGGAAAGCTCTTTTAAAGGCAGGAACAAAAGGGGTATCGACAACCGAATACGGAAGAAAATTAATGCGGAATATGATGATGGTTTATGATGGCAATCAACCAAGGTATTCTCGTTTGGTAGGACATGGGTATAAAATGCTGGCAAAAGCGATAGAGAAAAATTTGGCATACGAAATAAAATGTCCGCATCTGATGATATGTGGAAAAGAAGATCGTGCCGGCTCTTGCGTGCGGTACCTAAAATCATACGAAAAAGAAACCAAGAAACCGGTTCAGTGGATTGCCCATGCAGGACATAATTCCAATACGGATCAACCGGAAATAATAAATGGAATGATAGAGGCGTTTGTAAATGAATATGTGAAATGAGTTAGAAGTTGTTATTTAGGAGCTTCCTGTATACTTTAAATAGGTCAGAAAGTTGACACAAAAAAATA
>JAUMXK010000127.1 GCA_030535295.1 Eubacteriales bacterium
AACCTAAGTTCCAGTCAGACCTTAAACCTAGAACTTACTTTGGGAATTAACTTTTGATAAAAGTATGATTGAAAAAGGTCGGGAAAGATTGACGAATAACGACAAAAAAGGTATAATTTTCTCAGAATGGACTTTAGATATCGTGTTGGAAAGTTGTGCTATTATTAGAAACGAAGGGTGAAACACTGAAAACAAGGCGAAAGACCTATATCAAGATAGGATAAAAATACGATAATATATACAGATAAAATAAGTAATGAAAAACGATTGATTTCAGAAAGGAGAGAAGAAAGTGTCGGCGAATGATTTTTTAGACATGTCCGTTCCGGAGTTGAGCCGAATTTTTATTGCCGAGCTTTTAAAAGACCTCTCCGCTGCAAAAACAATCGTAGAGGATTTGGAAGCCGGCGAGCGTTTCCGGTCGGATGCCGCATTTCGGACGATTGTAGAAACCGGAAAAGGAGTGCTTGCCTCTCTGGTAGGGGATTGCGAAACGATTGTTTCTATTTGTCCGGGGCTGCTGGAGCAGGCCAATGAATTGGAGCTTTGGCAAATGGTGGCTACCAACCGAAACTTACTGGGAAATGCCTACTTTTTTTATGGTATGTATGAGAAGGCTTTGGAAAACTATTATGGGGTAATCCAAACGGAAGAAAGATATGGATTGTTTTCGATGACTTCGATTGCCTATAATAACATTGCCATGATTTACAACAATTTTGAAGCGCCGGAAAAAGTCGTGGAAAATATGGAAAAGGCGATTGAAACTTTGGAAAAAGGCGGAAGTGATCAGCCACGATATTATCCGAAAAGGGTTCTTTATTTGTGTGATTTGTCCATGGCTTACTGCCGGATGAATCGCCTTGAAGAGGCTTCTTACCGAATTGCTCAGGCAGATGAAATTGATGCTGAACTGGTGACGGAGGATGTCATTTATAGCAAGAGAATGGCTAAAATGTATTACTATTTCCGTATCGGGGAAGTAGACCATGCCAAGGGCATCTTTTATCAGGCTTGGGATATGCTTAAAGAGGAAGATTCGTTTCACAAAATGGGTCTGCTCAATGAGTTTTTGGAGCATTGCTACTATTTTGAACTGCCTCTTGCTTTTTATAAGAATGAAATTATTCAAATAGAGACTTTGCACGAATCGGATGCTTCGTACACCAATGTCAGAGCCTACAAAAATTTGATAAAATACTATAAAATGATAGGGAACTATCAAAAACTGGAACTTACTCGGGTGAAGTACATTGAAATGGTGGAAAAAGATGAGAAAAACAATCGCAATCGGCAGTTGGATTCTTTGCTGATTTTGGATGAAATTGTCCAAAAGAGGAAAAAGATATATGAGATTGAAAGTCAAAATATTGAGCTCAAGGAAATTGCCGAAGAGGCTATTCGCAACCGCAATTCGGTTCAGACAGCGTATCAAAGAAGCGAAATGATTAGTAAACTGGGAAGGAATATGATTTCTTCTTTGAACATGGAAAAGGTCATTGAAGTGATTTATCGGGATTTGAATCAGTACTTGCCGGTGGATTCTTTTATTTTGATGGCAGTAGAGCCTGAGCAGCAAAGACTTCGAACGATTACCCGATATGAGGATAATCAGTTGCAGCCGGAGGTATGTATTGACATCAACAATGAGAATAGTATGTTCGTTCGCTGTTATCAACAAGGGGAAATGATTGCTTCCGGTGACTTGGTCAACGATCCTCGTTTTTCGGATGTTCGCTTTATTTATGGAGAGGGTGAGCAGGTCAGAACGGTGGTCTTCATCCCGCTGAAGATGGAAGATAAAATCATTGGTGTCTACTCGATACAAAATTATGAAAGTAATTGCTATGAGAAGAAGCATTTGGAGTTTTTGGAGGAATTTACACCGTATCTGGCGATTGCTCTGAACAATGCTATTTATTCCATGAATTTGGAAAATGAAATCAAGTCCCGTTTGGAGGTACAGGCCAAGCTGGAGGAAACGAATTTTATTTTGGAGCAATTGTCTTCTTTGGATGGATTGACAGAAATCAGCAATCGTCGTGATTTTGAGTCCAAGATGTCGGTGCTTTTGCAAAACTCTCAGGAGTCAGAGCAACCGGTGAGTGTGTTTATGTTTGATATTGACTACTTTAAGATATACAATGATACTTATGGACACTTGGAGGGAGATGAGGCACTAAAGAAAGTGGCGCATATTGTCCGGAAAAATTTGAATAAGGTCAGTGGTTTATCGGCACGTTTCGGCGGTGAAGAATTTATCGGGGCGTGTAGTGGACTGTCCATCGAAGAGAGTAAGAAATTGGCAGAGCAGATTCGCAAGGATGTCATGCACTTGAAATTGGAAAATATAAATACGCAAAAGGGGATTCTTACCATCAGTATCGGTGTCTGTTTTGCGTCGCAGGTGGATATCGGTATGCGTTCTTCTATGCTGCGTGTAGCGGATATCTCACTATATGAGGCAAAGAATACAGGTAAAAACAGAGTAGTCCTAAAAGAAGTAAGTAAAGAGAATATTGATGAAATCGAATAAAAGAAATGCTGACCGTTATAAAGCATTTCTTTTTTTATATTTCCGGCAAGCTTTTGCCATAGTTTCTTTTGGATTGGCTTGTATTGCATAGGATTGTCTCATCTTTTGATTTAAGTTTCCCCATTTTTCGACAACAGAACCACTCCAACTAACCTGTAGAAGCC
>JAUMXK010000128.1 GCA_030535295.1 Eubacteriales bacterium
CCAGTCAGACCTTAAACCTAGAACTTACTTTGGGAATTAACTCTCTTACCTTTTCTGCCGATAAAGCAAAGGAATGCTTGCAAGTTTATGCTTAATCTATTACAATGGAAGTAATAGATTAAAAGGAGATTAGAAATGAAATCACAATCTTATGCCAAGATATCACTTGTTTTTGCCTTTGTGATATCTTGTTTCATTGTATTATATATTGCTACTACCAGTTCGGCGGAAAATGGAGGCCCTTCTACTGCAAGTGCTGCGGAAGAAACCATCAATCCTTCCGTTTTCCGCTATCCCGTTGTTTCCAAGGATTTGGCCTATCAATTGCAGGGGCAGTCTTTCTGGACACAAAATACAGCTCCCTACCCCAAGGGTACAACAGGCTCACCGGCGGAGGCCTATCAGGAGTTAAGTCCGGCAATCCGCCAATTCCTGCAAGAAAACAATCTCAGCTTACAACAGTTTGTTCAACTAACTCAGCAAGGTTTCATCCAAGTACCGGAAAAGCCTTTGGCGACATTTGCCGATGTAGAAATTCTAAAAAATCATCCTGCCGAAACAGCGATGGAAAAAATGGTATCTCTCGGCGAATTAAAACCCTTTGCAGACAATAAATTCAGCCCAAACAAAGCCATTACCAAATTGGAATTTCTCCAGTCATCCCTACAATGGTTAAAAAAAATCAAAGGAAATTCAAAATTGACACCAATGTATGACAAAGATGAACTCTCCTCACTAGGCTTTGAGCAAGAAAGCGAACTGTTACTGGAGGCGGCACGCTATCAAATTCCGCTGTTCGGGAAAAATTCCGATAGCTATTTTCTCCCCATTACCAGAATAGAAGCTGCCATTGTTACCGCTTGTTTGGCCAAATACGGACTCGGTGAAAAAGAAAATACAAGCCAACTCCTGCAAGAATATATTTCGGATGCCTTTTCTCTCCGTAATCATGCATATTTGGCGGAAATCACTCAAACAATTGTCGATGGTGTCTGGGATACCTCCTATTTTCAACCCTTTTATGGCGAAAAACTTCTGACCAGAGCCGAAGCCTCTGAAGTCTTATATCGCCTGTTTGAACCAAAATACCGAGTTGTCAATACCAAACTTTCTGTAGAAAAACTGACAGACGCAACAGACGATTACCTCAGTCAAGCCGTTTGCTTGTTCAACAACGAAACCAAGCAATTTATTTGGCAAAAAAATGCGGAGCAAAGATTATCCCCGGCATCCCTTACGAAAGTAATGACCGTTTTGGTAGCCATTGAGCATATTTCCGACTTAAAAGAAAAAGTCTATATTTCCGGTGCACAACGGCAAAGAATGCTGCGTATGCATGCCCGAATTGCCGGCTTTAAGCCCAATGAAAAAGTAAGCTACGAAGAGCTCCTCTACGCTACCCTGCTATCTTCCGGTGCCGAAAGTGCCGGAACTTTAGCTATTCGATTGGCAGGCAGTGAAGCCAACTTTATTCAGTGGATGAACGAAAAAGCCGCTGAAATCGGAATGAAAAATACCCAATTTCAGACGGTAGAAGGCTTGGATGCTATAGACCAATATACTACTGCCAAAGACATGATTTTACTTTTGGAAACAGCTTTAAAAAATCCGACCTTTTACCAAATTTTCACGACCGCAGAATACACCACATCCAAAAACCGTCTGCATCCACGTGGAATCCGCTTAAACAGCACGGTATTGGGAAGTTTAAACGATTCAGAAATGAACGGATTCAAAATCATTGGCGGAAAATCCGGAACTACCTTTATGGCAGGGCTATGTTGGGCAACCCTAGCAGAAAAGAACGGGACACCATATCTATTAGTGACCTTATCGGCTCCGCTTGACAACCTTGCAAACCCTACCATGACTCAAAAAGAAGATGCCCTAAAAATTTATCATCGTCTTCCATAAAAATAATAAAACCTTATGCAGCAAAAAGCTTATTGCCCCTTTCCGTGTAATAAGCTTTTTGCATATCCTGAAACTCACTCTTTTCAAAGCTTCCGGTCAAGCTCTGTTTTCAGATTTTTAATTTATATTTTTATCGGTTTCTCTTTGTTATTTTTTTAACCTATAGATGCAATTTAAAATCAAAAATTTAACATTAAATGAGAGCTATTATCATTTAATTTTGTTGAATTTTACCTGTTGACTTTTTAAACCTTTTTTTATATAATAACTTCATAAATGATGTTGATTTTCATTATCAATGAAACAATACATTTAATGCTAAATGGCACTTATAGTGTCAGATAGCCTCCTTAAATAGCCTTACCTTATTAACCTTTGAAGATTATATCAATCTTCCCCCCTCTAACCAAGGGTATAAAACGAGCGGCCTAACCTACCGCTCGTTTTTGAATTTCAGCTTATTCTACTATCTCTCCACATTCTGTCTGCTTAGCTTTCTTGACAAATACCGCCAATAATGCTATATTGATAAATAAATCACTCAACTTTCCCGCAGTCTTTTTTGGCCCTATCCCACTCTGTAGAGCGGCACATGGGTTTGCCGCTATTGCGATTTGCTCCGTAAACGCTGTTGCGGCATATGCTTTTGCAACTTGCTTTGCAAGATGGCTTTCGTTCCCACCCATTTAACCTACCCTGTCGAAAAACTTCGTTTTTCTGCCC
>JAUMXK010000040.1 GCA_030535295.1 Eubacteriales bacterium
GGTTGCCCACCCGGGCAGAAAAACGAAGTTTTTCGACAGGGCTCGTTAAATGGGTAGGAACGAAAGCAATTTTATGCAGCAAGTTGCGAAAACAAAACTTATACTGCCCTACTTTGAAATTCCAATAATTTCCTTGTATAAATATTCAGAAGCTCTTCTTCGGTAATTTCATTCGACGGGCTATCCAAAATAATCTCTCCTCCATCGAGCATCACTACACGGTCGGAGTATTGAATGGCATCTTTCATATTATGAGAAATCATGATAGTAGTAATCGCCTTTTTATGGAGCAGTTCTCTGGTCTTTTCCATAATCACTTTGGAAGTCTTCGGGTCGAGTGCTGCCGTATGTTCATCCAAAAGCAAGAGCTTCGGATTCTTCATAGTCGCCATACAAAGCGAGAGAGACTGCCTCTGACCACCGGATAAGAATTTTACCATGGTATCCATCTTATTTTCCAGTCCCAAATCGAGCTCCTTCAAAATATCTTCAAAACGTTGCCTGTTTTTGGCCCGAAGAAGCCTTCTCATTCCAAATTTTTCTCCTTTTTTATCCGCCAAAGACATATTTTCCATGATATTCAAGGAAGCCGACACTCCAAGCGAAGGATTTTGATGTACTCTGCCAATATACATGGCTCTTTTTTCTTCATTATCCTTGGTCACATCCTCACCGCCGACCAGAATCGAGCCGGAATCCGGAGCAATATTGCCCGAAATAATATTCAGCAAAGTCGATTTGCCACAGCCGTTCGAGCCGAGAAGCGCCGTACATTTTCCTTCTTCAAATGTGATGGAAAAATCGTCGAATAATTTAATTTCATTGTCACTACCCTTATTAAACGTTTTCGATAAATGTTTGATTTCAATCATTTTGCTTCCTTTCCGGCAAGTTTCCAGCCATTAGGCAAATTGTTAATTGCAATAAAAATGATAACGATAATCGCCGTTGCCGCTTTGAGGTCGGTGGCCGGCAATCCTCTGTCAATGGCAAAACCGCCAATCAATTGATAAACGATAGCTCCCATAAT
The DNA here is from genome assembly GCA_030535295.1 of Eubacteriales bacterium. Taxonomy (GTDB): domain Bacteria; phylum Bacillota; class Clostridia; order Lachnospirales; family Vallitaleaceae; genus W11650. The sequence goes on from JAUMXK010000040.1 coordinate 1,031, forward strand.
CGCTCTGGTCGTTCCCTTTATTTTGGTCACCGATTTCAAAATCGTGTCACCGATGATAATAGAAGCCAAGGCAAAAACAATAATCGAGCTACCCATGGTAATATCCGCAAATCCATTCATTTGTGAAGTAATCGAGCCTGCTACAGCCACCAGTCCGTTGGACAATGCCAAGCCGATAATCTTATACTTATTGCTGTTTTCTCCCAAAGAAGTCACCAGCACCTCATTGTCGCCGGTAGCAATTAATAAATATCCAATTTCCGTTTTTAGAAATAAGTCAATGAGAAACTTAATGGCAAAGACGATAATTATCAAAAGCAATACATTCATCCACTTGTCATCCCCAAAAATCACCGGATTTTTAAATAAAGGAATGTTTGCCTTACCGTTGATTCTAAGATTGACCGAATACAAAATGGTAAGTGTCAAGATTCCCGACAGCAAGGGCTTTATCTTTAACTTGATAAACAGCAATGCTGTCAAAAGGCCGGCCAGACATCCCCCGACAAATGCTACAGCAATCCCAACCGCCGGTGACAAATTGTATAAGGCAAACTTAGCAAATAGAAATGCCCCCAAAGGAAAACTCCCCTCTACAGACAAATCCGCAATATCCAGTATCTTATAAGTCATAAATACACCCATTGCCAAAATTGCATAAATTAACCCTTGTTGTAATGATGTCAATAATAATCCTGTACCCATTTTAAACCTCTCATTATCCTCCGTCTCTATCCTACGATTTTACAATTCTCTTTCCCATCCATGTTATTTTACTTCTTCCGCTCCCTCAAAGACCGGTAATTGTTCCAATCCCAACTGTTTCGCCGTGGTCACATTAACCGCCTTGCTTGTTTCCTTCAGGTTCTCCACCGGCATTTGGCTGATATCTTCCTTATCCACCAGCACTCTTTTCGCCATTCTGGCGGTTTGTTTCCCAAGCTCCAAGTAGCTAAGCCCCTCCGTCATCAAGATACCGCCTTCGACATGAGCTTTTTCCGCTCCAATCGTAATTACACCTGCTTCATTGGCCTTTTTTGCCACCACATTAATCGCTGAGGCTACAATATTATCGGTAATCGTATAAATGGCATCTGCTTTTGTCAGAATGGCATCTACCGCTTGCGGTACCTCATTGATATTATTGATTCCGACGGTGACAATCTCCAGTCCCAAGTCTGCGGCAAGGCTTTCCGCCATTTTCACTTGTGCCTCTGAATTGGCTTCACCGGTATTGTAGATAATTCCGATTTTCTTTATCTCCGGCTTAATGGTGGTGAACAGTTTCAATTGTTTATCCATTGGTGCCATGTCGGTGGTTCCCGATAAATTGCCGTTTGGCTTTTCCATGCTTTCCACCAGTTCTGCACTGACCGGATCTGTCACCGCACTGAAAAGGACCGGAATCTTATTCTCTGCGGTGGCCGTCTTACTCGTTTGGGCGGCAATGGTGGCAATCGCCAAAATCAAATCCACCTTGTCCTGTGCAAATTTTTGCGAAATCTTGGTGCTGTTATCCACAGTCCCTTGCGCATTTTTCCAGTCAATCTCCGCTTCCACACCCAAGTTTTTCAGCTCCTGCTCAAATCCCTCTTTGACCGCATCCAGCGCCGGATGTTCTGCCAATTGATTGATACCGATTTTGAATTTTGTCTTGTTTTCTTTTCCTTTGCCAGTTTGACCGCTGCATGCAGTCAGTAAAATCATCGTTGCCATCATTAAAGCCATCATTTTTTTCATATTCATTTCCTCCTAATGCGAGCAATCGCTCAGTAAAATGGATTTTGTCTTTCGCACAGTTTTTGCGTAGCTCATCGCTCATTCCTTCGCTTCCGTGTCTCGTTTTCAAAGTTTGCTTCGCAAACTTTTTTCTCTTCCGACACTATGACCTCCTGCAAAAACTAAACGTGCGCCCGACAAAATGGGATTAGAGGATTTTTTAAGAGTCTTTTCGGATTTTTTGTAATAAAAAATCCCTATAAGATTTCTCTTATAGGGACGAATGTCTATCCGCGGTACCACCCTGCTTATATTCTGATAGAAAACAGAATATCTCTTAAAAAAGCCCAACAGCCTTTTTTGATATAACGGTCAAGCCCGTATTTCCCTACCGCAATTGTTTCAGGAAATCTGCTCTGGAGTGTATATTATATACCTACCTACATATCGGCTTTCACCTGACCCGACTCTCTTTGCTGTAAATAATCGGTATTTTTCTCTCCGTCAAAGCATTTAAAATATAATAAGAATATTCTAGCGAAAAACTCAAATAATGTCAAGATATATTTTAAATTTTCCAAAAGTTTTTTCCTTTTTATTTTTCGCTGCTTTGACAAAAACGCCGTAAGCTTTGTGGTCAACCTTCCATTCGTCCCTTATGAAATTGTACTACTTTATTCTGGCTTCTTTGATAATCGGCAGGTCAGGATTGATATCGAAAGCATCCAAGGCCTTTTGCCGAACCATATTTTCCGTTTTCTCGATATTGCCAACCGGAATCTCTGCGGCTGTTTTTTCCCCTTTCAATACAGAGACCGCCATTTCACCGGTTTGTTTGCCCAAATCATGATAGCTGAAACCGTTGCTGATAAGGATTCCCTCGGCTGCATCCGTTTCATCAATATATGACTGAACAATGATGTAGCGATTGTCCAGTGCAAACTTGGAAATCAGCTCCAGAGAAGAGGCCACCAAATTATCCGTCAATACATACATCCCTTCCGTCTTTTGCAAAAGCACTTCCAGTGCCTTAGGAATATCATTAATGGTGGTAATACCCACCGGTACAATGGTCAATCCCAATTCTTTTGCCATAAGTTCCGCTTCTTTTAGCTGCGTTTCGGAATTGGTTTCGGCAGTATTATAAATCACTCCGATATTTTTGACATCAAAGCTTTCAAAAATGGATAATTGCTGCTTAATCGGTGTCTTATCCGAAGTACCGGTAATATTGGCATTCGGTTTTTCCAAACTTTCCACCAATTGAGCCTGAACCGGATCTGTCACTGCGCTAAAAAGCACCGGAATCTCACTATCTTTGGTCGCCTGCTTGGCTGCCTGTGCGGCCGGAGTGGCAATCGCAAAAATCAAATCCACCTTGTCATCCACAAATTTCTTGGAAATAGCTAGGGCATTGTTTAAATCTCCCTGTGCATTTTTGTAGTCAATCTCCGCCTGTATGCCTGCTTCTTCCAAGGCTTTGAGAAAACCTTCTCTATTTTCATCCAGTGCAGAATGCTCCGCAATTTGAATAATTCCGATACGATAAGCACTCTTGTTATTGCTTTTTGTTTCCTGTTCCTCTGCCTTTTCCTTACTTCCTGCACTGCAAGCGGTCAGCAACAATACCAATCCTAACATCAATAAATAATTCATCCTCTTGTTCATAGTATCCCTCCTAATGTGTAAAATCTTTTTGCAAATAAAAAATCCCTATAAGATTTCTCTTATAGGGACGAATATGCTCCGCGGTACCACCCTGCTTATATTTCTTTAATGAAATATCACTTTAAAAGCCAAACAGCTTCGACTGATATAACGGTCAGCCCCGGATTTCTCTACTGAATGTTCAAGAAATCTGCTTAGGAGTGAATATTATATATCTGCCATTTATCTCGGTTCTCAGCTCCCCCGATTCTCTGTCATAAATAACCTTTGATATTTTTCTCTCCATCACTGCAGTTATCATATTAACAAGATGTATTAGTTATGGATTATAGTCTGTCTTTTTCGATTTGTCAAGAGGTTTTTTGAAAATATATTTGAAATTTCTTCAAAAGTTCTTCAAATTCTTTTTCCACTACTTGAATTAAAAATCACAAACAATCCGCTTTTTTCTCACTATTTAGACAAACCTCATCCGTAAATCGCCTTTAATTCTTCAAGTATAGATTCTTTCGCTTTATCACGGATTCCGTTTTGTTTATGGTCAACATCCTCGAATGCCATATTTTCTATAAATTGCTTCATATCTGCCTTGATTGTATCCGGCAAATAAAATATTCCCTTTAAATTATTTTAGAACCCAGAATACCGTGTACGCATTAAGAAGGATCTCATCTCAAATAATTTCTCTAAAAAATAGTGCTCTCGCTACCAAAAATTACAAAGTAATTTTTGGTCCACTCGTGCCAAATTTGTGATATAATATACCATATCCCTAAAAAAAGAAAGGAGAGTATTATGCAAGAACGTTATTTTGAAAAAATGTGGAAATGCGAATACTGCCGTACCGAAGATTTGTCGGCACTTCGTAATTTCCGTTGCCCGAATTGCGGCAGTCCAAAGCCGGAGCAAAGTCATGAATACTACAGTACAAAGGAAATCTTTGATGAAGAAGGACTGAAATTGGCAATGGGCACTCAAAACTGGGTGTGTAAATATTGCGGCACCGCCAATATCGGTGAAAGAGACCATTGTAGTAATTGTAGCGGTGCAAAAACCGACGGCACCGCCTTTGTAGAAAGAGAATTGGATTTCAATCCATTGGATGAGGCAAATAAGTTCCGAGGAACCAAATACGATAAGACGCCACCTCCGCAACCGCAACCAATGCCCTATCAAAATACAGCACCAAGCATGCCGCCTAAGAAACGGACACCAATTCTCCTGTTTGCAATCTTGGCTGTGCTTCTCGTTGTCGGTGGTTTCTTCCTGATTACCAAACTAAATACCGCCCATTTTGATGGAAAAGTCAGCCAGTTTAGCTGGGAAACACAAACTACCTTGGAACGACTGACACTTCATGAAGAAAAGGGGAAAAGCCTGCCAAGCGGAGCGTTCAACGTAGTCGAGAAAAAGGAATTCAGTCATACCGAAGATGTCTACGAAGAAAAAATAGTGACTACCTATGAAACAAAGTATATTGACAAAGGAAACGGCTCGGTGGTCGAAAAACAGGTACCGGTCGAAAAAATGGAAAAAGTCAAAGTCGGGGAAAAGGATATCTATGAAAAAGTCTACTACTACGATATCCTAAGGTGGAAAGAGGTAGACACCAAGTCTATGGACGGCACTGGCAAAGAGATTCAGTATCCAAAAATGAATGCCAATACCTCCATTGCTCAAAATAAAGAAGGTGCCGAAAGAACCGAAGAAAAAGCCCAATATTATATTCATGTCGAGTACAACAAAAAAGGAAAAACCGTGGAACACAAATTTCATGTCAGCGAAACGGATTTCCAAAAAGCCCAGCTTGGTGACAAACTGAAAATCAAAGAAGTTTTCGGTTCTCCAAGCATTGTAAAATAACCAAGACACAATCTATAAGCTCCGCTATCTGTCAAAAGATAACGGAGCTTTTTTGTAAATAGATTTGCATCAAAAAATCGAAAAGCCCCTGAATCCAAACGGAAGAGACTTTTCGATTTTTTAGTATTTTATATTTTATCGTACTTTCAGATATTAACCCTTTACCGCACCCATAGTAATACCTTGTGTAAAGGCTTTTTGGAACATCAGAAATACCGCCACAATCGGAACTGCCGCCAGTGCCGCTCCCGCCATAACCAAACCATAATCGGTGGAAAACTCGGCTTGCAGGGTTGCCACACCAAGTGCAATGGTCAAATTCTTACGTGCGCTGAGCATTACCAACTGCATGAAGTAATCATTCCATGTGTTAATGAAGGTAAAGATGGCCAGCGCCGCCAAACCGGGCTTAATAATCGGTAAAGCAATGCTGTAAAAAGTTCTGAATTCATTGCAGCCATCAATGCGTGCCGATTCCAAGAGCTCTCTCGGAATGTTTTCGCTGAACTGCTTCATCAAGAATACGCCAAACGGCCAACCGACCAATGGTAAAATAACTGCCCAAATATTATCATGAATGTCCATCCAGCTAATCATACGTACCAGCGGTACCAGTACCACTTGCTTTGGCAAAGCCATGGACATGATAAAGATGGAGAATAAAAGCTTTTGACCATGAAATCTCTTTTTTGCCAGGACATAGCCCGCCAAGGCTGAGGTCGCACAGACCAGAATCATGGTTGCACCGGAAATAAACACACTGTTAAAGAGCCATTGTCCGGCAGGGTTTTGCACCAGCAATTTGGTGAAGTTTTCCAATGTCGGGTTCGCCGGCCAAAATTGCGGCGGAATCTTAAGTGCATCCGGTGTCGATTTGAATGCTCCCGTCAAAATCCAGTAGAAAGGAAAGACAAAGAGAATCGTCAAAATGCTCAAAATCGCAATGGATAAGATACTCATAACTGATATTTTTTTGTTTTTCATCAATCTTTCCTCCTTCTAGTATTCCACATCGCTTCCCCAAATTTTAAATTGGATAAAGCTGATAAAACCAATCAACACTGCCAGGAACACACCCATGGTATTGGCATAGCCATACTCATAAATCTTAAACGCAGTTTCGTATAAGTAATACATGATGGTGGTGGTGGCAAAGTTCGGTCCGCCCGAAGTCAAAAGTTGAATCAGAGCGAAGATTTGGAAAGAGTTAATGGTGGTAATAACAATGATGTATAAGGTGGTCGGCAATAAGCTTGGCCATTTGATTTTCCAAAATACTTGGTATTCATTGGCTCCATCCACTCTTGCCGCTTCCATCAAGGATTTATCAATATTTCCCATAGCTGCAATGTACAAGATAATCGGCTGTCCGACGGAAGTCGTCAGCAGAATAATCATAATGGCAATCAAGGCATATTTTTTATCTCCAAGCCAACTGATATTCTTATTGATGACATGGGTGTTTTTCAGCACAAAGTTCAAGATACCCGACAGCGGGTCATACATCCATTTCCATACCACTGTTACTGCAACGCTACCGGTAACTACCGGCAAGAAAAATACAAATCGGAAAAACGATCTGGTAAACATGTTTTTTTCGTAGGTTTGGGATGCCACAAACAAAGAGAACATCACAACCACCGGAACGGATACCACTACAATAATCACTGTGTTCTTCAAGGATTTGAGGAATACCTCGTCCTGGAACAAGCGAATATAGTTGCCCAAGCCCACAAACTTAAATTCCGTCATGCTGTATTGGAAAAAGCTTGTGTAAAGACCCATAATAATCGGAATCAAAACAAAAACAATAAAAAATAGCAATACCGGCGCTAAAAATAAATAAGAAACTATCGTTTCTCGCATTTGAATTTTTTTTATTTTCGTCATAATAACATCCATTTCTTTCTAAAAATGAGTGAAAAGAGTTGATTATAAAATCTCCTTACACCGAAGTGTAAGGAGATTCGGCAATCATATTATAATACTGGATTATTGAGCGATGGTTTCGTTTGCTTTTTGAGTAAAGTCTTTCAATCCCTCTTCCGGAGTTACATCACCGTTGGATACCGCTTGACACATTGGGAACCATACTTGACGCATTTTTGCAAAACCGTCAATGGTGTTGTAATATGGAGAATAGTATTTAGACCAAGAAGAAAGCATGCTCATTCTTGCATCATTGTAAAGGTCGCCAAAGGATTGACGTACAGGGAAAGAACCGCTGCGTACGACGTTCTTTGGACCGAATTCAGGGTCATTACAAATAAAGTCGATTAATTTCTTGGAAGCTTCGATTTTCGCTGCATCGCCATTGTTGAATACGCAGAAACCGTTTACTAAGTATTCCAAAGCTGCTTTTCCGTCTTGAGTTGGGAATGGAACATCAATGATTTCTACCTTGCTGCTTTCCAATAATTTTGCATGAATCTTAGGCATTGCAGGGGACCACAAAATTGCGAAGGAAGTTTGTCCGTTTGCAAAGTTTTGGATGTCGTCGCCGCCATTGTATTGGGAGCCATTTGCAAGGCTACCGTTGTCAATCATTTCTTTGATTAAAGTCATGGATTTTACTGCATTTTCAGAATCGGTGGTATATTTGGTTACTTTTTCATCGGTAATCGGTGCTGGGTAAAGGTTGGCAAAGAATGCTCTGGAACCTTGGTCACCACCTTGGCCGTTACAGAAGAAAGAACCGGGATTGTAGCCTTTATCTCTCAAAGCTTCTGCTACTTTTACAAAGTCAGCGGTGGTCCAGCCTTCTTTTACAAGGTCAGCCACACCGGCATCTTCTGCCATTTGCTTATTCACTGCCATGTAAAATGGAGCAGAGCTGAGTGGGTACATGTATACTTTATCTCCGGCTGCACAAGCTTGTAACAAAGTATCATTGTTGACATCTTTTTTCAATTCATCGGTCATCATATCATTGAGCTCTACCAACTTGCCGTTCTTTCCGTATGTGATGATACGACCAGGAGCATCAAATAATACGTCTGCCATGGTACCTGCTTCAATTGCGGTAGAAATCTTTTCCGGTCCGGATTTGAAGTCAATGGTTTCGAGTTTTACGGTAATTCCCGGATTCTTTGCTTGGAACGCATCAATTACTTTTTGTTCCCAAGTACCAGGAGCGTCATCTGCATTTTCTTGAGAGAAAGTCGGGAAAGCCCACCAAGTAATTTCGGTAGCCGCCATTTCCTCTTTCTTACCTTCTTTTGCTTCTTCTTTCTTTTCCTCTTGCTTGGTCTCCTCTTGCTTCGTTTCTTCTTTCTTTGGTGTCTCTGTCTTGCCACAGCCTGCCAACAAAGAAACTGCCAGAGTCGCTGCCAACATCATGGATAATAATTTTTTCATTACAAATCCTCCTTATATTTTGTTTTAGTTGCTTATAGCCTTTATAAAATACTGTGTAATTTCCATCGGTCTGGTAATAGCTGTTCCCACAACCGCTGAAAGCACACCTAAGTCCAACGCTTTTTTTAGCTGCTCCGGTGACCAAATACCACCTTCGGCTATCACCGGCTTACCAGCCTCTTTGACCAATCTTTCCATCATTTGATAATTCGGCAATACCGCACCTTTACTTTCTTCGGTATAGCCGGAAAGTGTGGTTCCGATAAAATCAAAACCAATTTCCGCCGCATGCATTCCCTCTTCAAAGGTTGCACAGTCTGCCATGAACAGTTGATTCGGATACTTTTCCCTTACTTTTTTGAAAAACTCATCCAAACTTTCCCCATTCGGTCTGGTTCTGCATGTAGCATCGGTAGCAATAATCTCACAACCTGCTTCGACCAGAGCATCCACTTCTTCCATTGTGGCCGTAATAAAAATCTTGGAATCCGGATAATCCTTTTTGATGATTCCAATCAGCGGTAAATCCACCTTTTCTTTGATGGCCTTAATGTCTACCACCGAGTTTGCTCTGATACCGACCGCTCCGCCTAATTTTGCCGCATAAGCCATTCTCGCCATAATTTCCGCTGAATGCAAAGGCTCATGCTCCAAAGCTTGGCAAGACACAATCAAGCCTCCTTTAATTTGATTCATTATGGAGTTCATAAAATCCTCCTTTGTCTTACACATAGAATCCCTTTTGTGTAATATCTCTTTTTATGTCTCATATCGTTTGCAATCATATCACAAAAAAATTATTTTTTCAATATATTTCGACCGAAAAAAATTATTTTTTCGTCGATTTGTTTAAACATATAAAGAACACTCCTGGTTTTTGTGCATTTCTTACAATTGTATTGTTGAGTATTCCATTCCCTTTTGCAGTTTCATAGACTTTGTCTTCCTCTTTTTTCATGCTAAACGATCCTCTCTCCACAAAAATACCCTCACTTTCCCGAAGAAAATGAGGGGTTTTTTATACCTTGCTTAGTCCAATACGTCTCTTTCATCAATGATTTTCTCTATAATTTTTCCTATATTACTGGTAATTCTTCCTTTACAGTTATGAATGTCTTGATTTAACTTCTTTTCTTCTGCTATTGCTTTTGTAATATTTTCAGCCAGCTCTCCTATCTTAAAATTTGTTTTTGAGTTCATATTCGTCTTATCTAATAACTTTCGATATGCCAATCCTTTTTTCCCCAGATTTTCTTCCTTCAAGAATTCGTTGATATCGGGCTCTATCAGCTCCTTATAGGCATTATCAAAATGTAATAATAAAAAAATTTCAAACCCGGGATTGGTTACTCCCAACATAAACGAATTCCTTTCCCCTTCCACGACCAGTTCGTTATACCTTGGTGATTTATATTCGAATATATCAGCGTCAAATACAACAATCATTTTGTCATGTTCCTTGTCAAATTCACCCTGTTCCATGTATTCGTTTGCAAGTCGATACAAGTGGGTTACATAAGAGTTCGACCTGTCCTCATCGGTTCTTTCTAACAGTTGAATATCAATTAGCGAATGAATTCCAATTTGTTTGCGAAGACTGATGAACTTTTTAAAATATTGTACTTCTGTATTTTGTCCTTCACAAATAAATACATATTTTTTATAAGGTTCTATAGACTTCTCTTCTCTTTCATAGCGACTGCTCCAACCGGTATATACTCTAGTCCCCATGCTTTATTTACCATCCTTAAATTCAAAATCTTGAAAAACAGGAATTGCACCATACCTTCCTTCCAGATATGCTTTACATAGTCTTTTATCGTATCTTTCTTTAAAAATGTCCAGTGAATAAATATCGCTATTATTATCTGCATCCCTTTCTACAAACCAAATCTCATCTCTCCGAAACATATTTTCGTCCATTAGACTTGCTTCATGGGTAGAGAATATCAGCTGAACATTATCATTTTCATGCTCTTTCATAAAAACTCGTAGAAAATGAGCCGTTAGTTTTGGATGTAAGCTTCTATCTAACTCATCAACCACATAAATCGCATTTTTTTTGGGTGAAAAAATCATATCAATTAAGTCTAAAATCCTCTTTGTTCCATCAGATTCTTCACTATAATTAAAATCAAACTCTGAATTATTATGTCTCGTACATAATTTTGAAATCAGAATTTCTTTATTTTTTACAATTACAGTAATGAACGTATTCCTTCCTCTAACGGATATCTTAACTGCTCTTGCTGCATTGATACTCTCTTGAATATTATCTTTTATCTCCTCATACATTTCCTTTGATAAACTGTTTTTCATCTCTTCCAAATCGATTTTTTTCAAGAAAACTTGCGAAACTCCGGTATCCAAGCTCTTCATCAATTCATTCACTCTCTCGGCCGAATCATTTCCATAGTAATACTCCATATTCGCTGAACTGGTATTAGGAGTAATTACGATTAAGTTTTCTTGAATCCACCGATAAACCTCATTAAAAATAATAAGGCCGGAATCTTTCTGATACTTTTTATTCCTATTCAATTCCGTTAAAAATAATTGGCCATCCGTTTCCAAATAGTCTTTTGCATAAATATCAAAGCGCAACTTTTCTTCTTCTGATACCTTAATATTTTCTTTTCCTAAAACCGGCTTCTGATTTTTTTCAAATTCATAGATCATTTTCCCTTCTTGTGATTTCAGTTCATATAGCCATTCCTCAGTAATCATTCCTTCTGCCAAAATCGCTTTGAAACCATAGGCATAAAATTTGCGGTCAAATGTGAACTGAAGTTCAAATTCACTTTCTCTATGCCGGTTCTCCTTTTTATTCTTGCAAAAAAAATCTCTTGATTCCATTGGCAAGCCCTTCTCAACTGTCCACTTAATAAAGTGAAATACTTCCACTAAATTGGATTTCCCTGAGGCATTTGCACCATATATGACACTATTCTTAAGGAGTGTAACATTTTTTATTTTTATCTTATGATCGGGATGCGATTGAATTTTACTTGATGAAACCATGCTTAATATATTCTCTTTATCAAACGATTTAAAATTCTTTACCGTAATTTTTATCAACATAACTCGTTCCTCCTATTTTTTCATAATAACGTGAATCCAAACTAAAGTCAATCATATTTTCTTTATTTAGAGAAAATATCTCTAAATAACTCTATCGTTTTTCCCTTTCAACTTAGTGTCCTAATTCATGAACCACTTTACCCTAGGCTTCTCAAGCAAAAAAAATGCTCCCATCTCCTCAAAGAAGATAAAAGCATTTTTCTATTCTTTTCTTATTTCTTACTCAGCTGTTTCATCAAGGCTTCTGTCAGTCCAAAGCCGCCGACCTTAGTCATCTCTTCCGCTCTTGCTTCATCCAGCATATCTTCATAGATACCCTTGGCATTGGACTCAGGAATCAAGCCGGCACTCGGTATCGACGCTCTGGCTTGCTTTAAAATTTGATGAATAAAGTAGGACTCAAACGCTTGCACCGCTTTTCTAAGTTCCTGCTCCTCTTTCAATTTTTCCGCATCGGAAACAGAAGAAACCTGCTTTTGGGTATCTTGTTTTTCTTTTGCCTTTGCCAGTGCTTCCTGAAAACCGTTTTGAAAATCTATACCCAATTTGGCATTATCATACATACCCTGTAGGGACATTAATCCATCAATTTTCATGTTTCCTTCTCCATTTTCTTCCTATTTATATAGGATTCGCCCTTCTTATCTCTTCAGCTGATTGGCAATTCCCAGCATATCATCTGATGTTTGAATCGCCTTGGAATTAATTTCATACGCTCTTTGTGCTACAATCAGATTGACCATTTCATCCACGGCATTGACATTCGAGCGTTCCAAAGTGCCTTGCATAAAACGGCTTTGCTCGAGCTCTTCATTCTCCGCTTCTTTCATCGGCTCTCCGGAAGCTACCGTTGTATCAAATAAAGTACCGCCAACTGCCTTCAAACCCAATGGATTGTTAAATTGCACCAATTGGAAGCGAACACCCAAATCTTCATTGACTCCGTTTCTTTTATAGGTAATCGCACCGTTTTCGGCAACCGATACATTCGCCAAATAGGTATCCTGCGGCAAAATAATCGGTTGGTCTTCTACATCCAGTACCGCATAACCGTCAGCGGTAGTAATCATCAGGCCTTCTTCCGCCAAAGATAGTTTCAAAGTACCGTCTTTGGTATAACGATGTGCCCCGTTTGGCAATTGCACCACATAAAAGCCATCGCCTTCAATACCGATATCCAGCGGATTATCCGTTCTTTCAATATTACCTTGCGTAAAGCTTTTGGCAGTCGCAACCGGACGGACACCATGTCCCGCCAGAAGATTGACCGGTCTGCCGTCACCACGGTCATTGGTGTTGGCTTCTCTCAAATTTTCATAAATCAAAGATTTAAATTCAATTCTTTCCCTTTTAAAGCCAACGGTATTGATATTCGCCAAGTTGTTGGCAATGGTATCCACCTGCAACTGTTGGGCAGTCATGCCGGTCGCCGCAGTCCACAAAGATCTCATCATAGCAGTTTTTACCTTATCCCTTCAAATCAAATACTAAATAAAACAGCTCTATACTCTTCCTACTTCGTTTGCTACTTTTTCCATGGTCGCATCAAAAGTGGTCAATACTTTTTGATTGCTTTCATACGCACGCATGACGCTAATCATTTCCACCATTTCCTGTACCACATTGACATTGCTCGATTCCAAAAAGCCTTGCACCAAAACGCCCTCAAACGGAGCTGTTTCGGCATGCTCTGTTGTCTTATAAAGATTATTGCCGACCTTGCGTAATTCCGAATATTCGGTAAAAGAGGTCAATCGGATTCGGTCTACGAATTCCTTTTTATCATTATAGACATCACCGGTTTGGGTTACGGTAAATTTGTGATTGTTCACGGAAATGATTCCATTTTCTCCCAAGACAAACTCGCCGTTTTTGGTCATAAGTTGACCGAATTGATTGACCGTCAGTCCGCCGTCACGGGTGTAAAACTCTTGAAAACTACCGTCTTCCTGTCTTTTCCCCACAACAAACATGCCCTTTCCTTCCAAAGCAATATCCATGGTTCTTTCCGTATTTTTTAACGGCCCCTGATCAAAGCTGGTAAAGGCAACACTGGAGGTCACTCCCAATCTCATACTGCCGATATTATTGCGACTGATTAAATCCGGATCGTTTTGCTTTATTGCCAAAACATCTTTAAAGCTACGAATCCCCAATTTATCCTTTTTAAAGCCGGTGGTATCCACATTGGCAAGATTGTTGCTGACTACATTCATCACATCTTGCTGAATTCGCATTCCGGTATATGCCGTATAAAGTCCTCTAAACATAATCTTCCCTTTCGTATCCGATTCCTTTTGCTTGAGGTTTTCCAACCAGCAAACAAATTTCAAAAGCCTACACGCCTTTGCTGTCTTTTGTGCACAGACTTTCTTTCTTCAAATTTATATCGGCAAATAATCCTTTTGATTTAGTATTTTCTTTAAATTATTTCCTAGACTTTCCCATATTCCTTGGAACCGTCTTTTTAGACATGGAAAATGGGCACAAGCGATAGTGCCTTTGCAAATTTTGCAAAGCAAGTCACGTAAGTGCCCCTAGTAGCCACTCTCAGAAGTGGCATAAAGTTAAAAACGGTGGGAAAGTCCCATTATTTAATAAGGATGTTTTGCTAAATAATCCACATATTTTCCGGTACCTACTGCTACGCAGGTCAAAGGATCATCCGCTGAAATAACATTGATGTTGGTTTTGGCTTGAATCAAAGCATCCAGGCCATGTAACATACTGCCGCCACCGGTTAAAACAATCCCTCTTTCCGCAATATCGGCCGCCAACTCCGGTGGAGTTTTCTCCAGTACCGAGTGCACAATATCCACAATTTGAGAGGTCGTTTCTTTCAGTGCTTCTGCGGTTTCTTCACTGGTTACCGCTACTGTCTTTGGCAAACCGGTTACCAAGTTTCTACCCTTAACATCCATCTCCAGCGGCTCCGGTCTTTCATAAGCGGTACCGATATTGATTTTGATATCTTCTGCGGTTCTTTCACCGATTAACAGATTATGTTTTTTACGCATATAACGAATCAAAGCTTCATCAAAATTGTCTCCGGCAATTTTCAAGGATGTGGATACCACCGCACCACCTAAAGAAATCACCGCTACATCAGTTGTACCACCTCCGATATCGACCACCATACTACCGTATGGACGACTGATATCAATACCGGCTCCAATTGCCGCAGCAATCGGTTCTTCAATAATTCTTACTTTACGTGCACCTGCATCATAGGTTGCATCTTCGACGGCCTTCTTTTCTACTTCGGTGACACCGCTTGGCACACAAACCGTAATATGCGGCTTGCGAATTCTTCTGCCCAATGCCTTATTGATAAAATATTTGAGCATTTTTTCGGTTACGGTATAGTCGGAGATAACACCTTCTCTAAGCGGACGCACTGCTACAATGTGACCTGGTGTTCTGCCCAGCATATGTCTGGCCTCACTGCCCACTGCCAAAATTTTGTTGGTGTTTTTGTCAAATGCCACTACCGACGGTTCTCTTAACACAACGCCTTTTCCGCTAATGTAAACAATGACATTGGCGGTTCCCAAATCAATTCCAAGATCTGAATTAAACATTTTTACCTCTCTTTACAATAGGCAGCCCCCTCAAAAAGAGGGGATACTGCCTTTGTCTTATCATTTCCGTTGAGTCATCCGGTCTACTCTTCGCCCGGAATTCTCACCTTTGTTTTCTTTAATTTCCAAATTTCTTTTGCATACTCTTCAATGGTTCTGTCGGACGAGAATTTACCTGCGTTTGCAGTATTGATTAAGGTCTTTTTCGCCCATTCCCCTGCATTACGGAATTCCTTATCCACTCTGGCTTGTGCCTCAATGTAGCTTGGCAAGTCTTTCAGGATAAAGTATTGATCTGCCGGCTCTCCACCACCGTTTAATAAGGAATCATAAATCTCACGGAACAATTCCGGATTTTCCGGTGAATAGAAACCATTGATTAATTGCATCACCACTCGACGAATTTCTTGGTTATTATTGTAGATATCCCAAGGATCATAGCTGCCTTCATGTTGCAGACGGATAACTTCATCACTGCCCATACCAAAAATAAAGGCATTTTCCGCTCCGGCTTCTTCTACAATCTCAATATTCGCACCGTCCATTGTACCCAAGGTCAGAGCACCGTTCAGCATAAATTTCATGTTTCCGGTACCGGAAGCTTCCTTGGAAGCCGTAGAAATTTGCTCGGACACATCCGCTGCTGCAAAAATAATTTCCGCATTGGATACATTGTAGTTTTCAATAAAGACTACCTTCAGCTTGTTGTTGATGGTAGGATCATTATTTACCACATCGCCAATGGCATTGATTAATTTAATAATTTTCTTTGCTCTGTGATAACCCGGAGCCGCCTTTGCTCCTAAAATAAAGGTTCTAGGCATAATATCCAAATGCGGATTATCCCGCAGGCAATTGTATAAATGCATGATATAAAGAGCCAACATCAATTGTCTCTTGTATTCGTGCAGACGTTTTACCTGTACGTCAAAGATAGAGCGTGGGTCTACATCGACATTATTGTGCTCTTTGATGTACTTGGCCAATCTCTCTTTGTTTTCATATTTAATACGAGCAAAATCTTTCAGTGCTTTTTCGTCTCCCACATATTTCATCAGATTCTTTAAATGTGGAAGATTGGTTACCCATTCATCACCGATTTTATCGGTAATCCATTCTGCCAATTTCGGATTGCCATGCAACAAGAAACGTCTTTGGGTAATTCCGTTGGTCTTATTGTTGAACTTATCCGGATACATGGCATAAAAATCCTTTAATGCTTCATTTTTCAGAATTTCCGTATGCAGTCTTGCTACACCGTTGACAGAGTAGCTACCTACAATAGCGAGATGAGCCATTCTCACTTGGCCGTCCGCTACAATCGCCATTCTTCTGAGTAAATGGCTGTCATCTCCAAATTTATCAATGATTTGGGCACAGAAACGACGATTGATTTCTTCCACGATTTGATAGATTCTCGGCAATAAACGGCTGAAAATTTCAATCGGCCATTTTTCCAAAGCTTCACTCATAATGGTATGGTTGGTATAGGCACAGGTTTGTGTTACAATCGCCCAAGCTTCCGCCCATTCCAAACCTTCTTCGTCCACCAGAATTCTCATCAATTCCGGCACTGCCAAAGATGGGTGAGTATCATTGATATGGAAAGTGACCTTATTCGGTAATTCCTTAAAATCACTATGTTTTTTCTTAAATTTATTGATAGCGGTTTGCAAGGTAGCAGAAATAAAGAAATATTGTTGTTTCAAACGCAATTCCTTACCTTGTACGTGGTTATCATTCGGATAAAGCACTTCTACAATGGTTCTGGCAAGGTTTTGTGCTTCTCTTGCTTTATTATATTCTCCACGATCAAACATTTCAAGGTCAAAGCTGTGCACCGCTTCCGCATCCCACAATCTCAAGGTATTGATAGTACTGTTGTTGTATCCGACAATCGGTACATCATACGGAATCGCCAAAACGGATTGATAATTTTCCTGCACAAAACGCTCTCTGCCATCTGCCGTTTTTGCCATACGCACATTTCCGCCAAATTTTACTTCCACGCCGTATTCCGGACGACGAATTTCAAACGGATTGCCGTTTTTCAACCACTCATCCGGCTTTTCCACCTGATAGCCGTCAATGATTTTTTGCTCAAAAATACCATAGCGATAGCGAATACCACCACCATATGCCGGATATTCAAGACTCGCCAAGGAATCCAAAAAGCATGCCGCCAAACGACCTAAACCGCCGTTTCCAAGGCCTGCATCCGGTTCCTGATCTTCCAATGTATTCAGGTCAAAGCCCAATTCATCCAATACTTCACGTACCACTTTTTCACAACGCAAATTGATAATATTGTTGCCAAGAGCACGTCCCATCAAGAATTCCATCGACATATAATATACAATCTTCGTATCTTCCGCTTCATAAGTTCTGTGGGTTGCAATCCATTCATCCACAATGATATCTCTTACGGAATAAGCTACCGCTTGGAAGAGTTGTTGCTCTGACACTTCATCAATGGTAGTCCGAAAAAGATTCTTGATGTTTTCGAAGATTGCCTGTCTAAAATTTTCCTTTGTTACTGTTAAACGATCCATACATTCCTCCTGAATCCTGTAATAAATTTCTGAGCACAGTATATCATAGTTTAGCAAAAATACGCAAGTAAAAAAGTCTTCTCATTTGTAAAACTTTCAAAATCGCTGTAATAAAGGCTTTTTCCTTGCTATGCTCTCAATTTTCCAGACTCGCCGAACTCCAAATCCCTTTTTCATCCTCACGAGCTTGCAGCCAAATATGAAATTGGCCTTTTTTCTCTTTGCTTAAAGTTTCTTTCACTGTCCTCCAATGTTTGGTTTCTACAATCACTATCTTTTCTGCGAAATCACGCATCATGGCAAAATCTCCCATGCTGTCACCCATTATCAGCAGCGGCTCTCTTTGGTGCATCGGCTGAATCAGGTCAGCAATCGTCTGTGCTTTGCCTTCTTTGACAGTATGCGGTTTTTCTTTGGCAATTTCC
The DNA here is from genome assembly GCA_030535295.1 of Eubacteriales bacterium. Classification (GTDB taxonomy): domain Bacteria; phylum Bacillota; class Clostridia; order Lachnospirales; family Vallitaleaceae; genus W11650. Next base: position 19,277 of record JAUMXK010000040.1, read on the forward strand.
GCTTGTATCAAGCCTTCTTCGCCGCAGACAAGCTCCAATGCATAGACATTTTCTCTTGGAATTCCATAGTATGCGGCATGCACTTCCACTACAGTTTTATGCGAAGCACTGCATACATAGACCTCCACACCGTTTTCCCTGCATGTGGCAAAAAAATCCATTTGTTCCGGTACAAAACGCATTCCCAAATGATAGGTTGCCCTCCATTCTTTTTCTCCGGAAAGGAAATGATATTCTACCCTTTGCGGCTCGGTTTGCTTTGCCACTGCAATGCTTTCTTCGGTCAAATCCGCCACTTCTTCCAAAGTGTAATTTTCAAATAGGTATAAGATACGGCAACACTCTACATAATGGCCGAAGGGGTATTTATAAAGGCAGGCCATAGCATTTTTAAAGCCGATAAAAGCCTCCGTTGCCTTGACCTCTTTAAGCTTTTTATCCCCGGTCATCGCCTGATAGCTCTCATATATTTGTCGGTAGAAACAAGCAATCTCTTCAATCAATTCGGCAACTTCCGCTTTTTTCTCTTCCTTCAAATCCATAGCGATAATTTCACGGAAACGCTCCGGAGTCAGTCGGTAATTTAAAGTTTCAATTTGATGGATGAACAGACTTTGCTGTGAATCAAAAATAATGGCAGTATTATCCCAGTCCGTGACAATATAAGGCTTGCCTTGTTTTTGCACCATCTTGTTTTGATTTTCTTCTATTAAATTTTCCATCATTCGGCGAATCGCCGGATGATAATTGGCAGCTAATAATTTTATCATGTTTTCCTTCCTAACGCTCTCCATTTGCAATATTTTATCCTCTTTTTATCACACGAACCCGGAGACATCCCTCCATTTTTTCCAATTCCTGTGCCAAATCCTCCGGAATCTCCCCATCCATATCAAACATGGAATAGGCATATTCCTTGCGGCTTTTGTTTATCATATTGGCAATATTGCAGTTCTTCTGTCCCAAAAAACCGGCCAGTTTACCAATCATATTGGGGATGTTTCGATGTAACACACAAATGCGAATTCCGTTTACTTTTCCCATTTCACAATTCGGAAAATTGACACTGTTTTTAATGTTGCCGTTTTCCATAAAATCCATGATTTCTTGAACCGCCATAACTGCACAGTTCTCCTCCGATTCTTCGGTTGAGGCTCCGATATGGGGTGTCAGTTGTACTTTTTTGACTCCTGCCATTTCCATATTGGGAAAATCCGACATATACTGCTTGACTTTGCCGCTGGCCAATGCCTCTTTCAAAGCCTCTTCATCCACCAGCAAATCCCTGGCATAATTCAGCAAAATCACGCCGTCTTTCATTTTGGCAATGGCTTCTGCATGAATGATCTTTTCCGTATCCGGTAAAAGCGGTAAATGCAAAGTAATAAAATCAGATTCTGCAAATAAGTGCTCCAAGCTCTTTTCATGTGTGACCGAGCGGGATAGATTCCACGCCGCTTGCACCGAAATATACGGATCATAGCCAAGCACCTTCATACCCATAGAATTGGCGGCATTGGCCACCAAAACTCCAATCGCACCAAGCCCGATTACCCCTAGCGTTTTTCCGGCAATCTCCTGACCGGCAAAGTCAGCCTTTCCTTTTTCCACCTTTTCCGCAATGCTCTTATCGCCGATAAGTCCCTTTACCCAATCCATACTGGCGGCAATATTTCTGGAGGCCATAATCATCGAGGCAATGACCAACTCTTTGACGGCATTGGCATTGGCTCCCGGTGTATTAAAGACCACAATCCCCTTTTCGGCACATTCCGGAAGGGGGATATTATTGACTCCGGCACCCGCTCTGGCAATGGCCAAAAGATGTTCTCCAAAATCCACATCCTTTAAGTTTTTACTCCGTACCAGTGCAACCTCCGCTTGCGTAATCTCGGCTACTTCCATATATTCTTTCGGGAACAGAGATTTACCTTTTTCTGAAATGGGGTTTCCATAATAAATTTTGGTCATTGGCCATGCCTCCTTTCAAAATCTGTCATAAAACGCACCAAAGCCTCTACTCCCTCTTTTGGCATCGCATTATAAATACTGGCTCTCATTCCGCCTACCGAGCGATGGCCCTTAAGATTCAAAAAGCCCTCTGCGGCAGCTTCTTTGATAAAGATTTCATCCAGTTCCTCCGAACCCGTGATAAACGGCACATTCATTAGGGAGCGGTCTTCTTTTCGGACCGTTCCTTGGAAGAGTCTGCTTTCATCCAAAAAATCATACAATATTTTTGCTTTTTCCCGATTGCGTCTTTGCATTTCCAAAAGTCCACCTTGTTTCAGGAGCCATTCAAATACCAAACCGCAAATATAAATGCCATAACTTGGCGGTGTATTATAAAGAGAATTATTATCCGCATGAATCTTATATTGCAGCATGGTCGGCACGCTTTCTTCCACACTTTCCGGAATTAAATCCTTTCGGATAATGACAATCACCACTCCGGCAGGCCCGATATTTTTTTGCACTCCGCCATAGATGACTCCATAGCGACTGACATCCATGGGCTCTGATAAAAAGCAGGAAGACACATCGCTGACCAGCACCTTACCTTTGGCATTGGGCAATTCCCAATATTTCGTACCGTAAATCGTATTATTTTCACAGATATAGAGATAATCTGCCTGCGGCGAAAGCGGCAAATCCCTGCAATCAGGAATATAGGAAAAGGTCTTGTCTTCGGAGCTTGCCACAATATTGACTTTTCCGTATTTGGCCGCTTCTTTGGCAGCTCGCTTCGCCCACTGACCGGTCAGGATATAATCCGCTTCCTTGTTTTTCATGAGATTAAGTGGAATCATGGCAAATTGAGTATGAGCTCCCCCTTGTAAAAAGAGGATTTCATAATCTTCCGGAATTTCCATCAAAGTCCGCAAATCCTGTTTGGCTTTTTCCAAAATTCCCAAATACAACTTCGAGCGGTGGCTCATTTCCATCACCGACATTCCGCTTCCTTGATAATCCAGCATTTCCTCTGCCGCTTGTTTCAGCACTTCCTGCGGCAACATTGCCGGCCCTGCCGAAAAATTATAAACTCTTTTCATTTCGCTGCTCCTTTCCCATGATATTCTAAGCTTTTGGCTTCAATCTCTGATTTCCTTTCCGAATTCGATGACATTCCTGTTTTCCTTTTTCTTTTCAGCTTCACTCGCTTTCACAAGAACCGGTTAAGGAAATAGTATATCATACTTTAAAGCACTTGAAAATATTTTTATAGACAATTAGTATATTTTTTATGATTTTTTCTGAAATTTAGATGTTCTATAACTTTTTTATCAAAAAAGGATGTCACCCGTTCAGATATCTCCTACGGATTTGTTCCGTAAAAAAGACACCT
>JAUMXK010000041.1 GCA_030535295.1 Eubacteriales bacterium
CGGCGGCGCTGGTTTCTCTGCGACAGGAATGAATGGTTCCAGCGGCGGTATGTAGGTATTGGTAAAGGTATTTCCTTGCCGTGTTGAATGATATCCGGCAATTGTTTCTTCCTCTACGGTATATACAATCTCATGACCATCCGCTTCACTGAATTTGGGTAGGTCGTGAAATTTCCCTGCCCACGATACCATATTTTCAAATTCATCCGTCAAGGTTGCCGCTACCACATCTGCGGCAGTCAGGATAACACTCTTCGTCGTCGGGTTTCCGTCCTCTTTCAGGTGAAATACCACTTGAGCCGCCGGTTTACCGACCCAAATCTTGGTAAATGGTACTTCCACCTTTTCTTTATTATAGTTGATAATTTCCGCACTGTTCCCAACCATTTTTACGATTGCCTTATAGTCTGCCGTTTCATCATCGACCACTGGAATCGTACCGATGAAAAGTTCTTTGACTTCATAAAGATATGGTGCACCATTTCCGTCATATTGCGGCAGATTCGCAAAAGTAATATTGTCTGTCCAGATTTTGGGGTCTGTATCCGTTGCCTTAGGGCTTAATACCGCTCTGAGAAAAGCTGTGTTCGCTCCATTTTGAAAGACTCCCACTGTTACATTGTTCGCCTTGACTTCTCCAAGCCATTTCTTTGTCAGGGTAATGCCGATGTTTCCTTCTATTGTATTGATGACCAAAAGTTTATCTGCCTCTCTCCCATCGCTTACATTATAGCCATCCGGTTTTCCGGTTTCTTCCACTGTGTAGGAAATGACCTCTCCGCTGACCTTATCATATTTTGGCAAACCCGTGAATGTGTGTTCCCACCTGGCATCTCCGGTCAAACCCGCCTTTGGAAGCATCACTGACTTTTCGGGATTTTGTACCGGTCGAAGAGCAATGGTAACATTCTTTTCTGCGCTTCCTACCGGATGCCTCCAAACCTTCTTCACTTTTATACTTGTAATTTCGTTACTGATATTTTTGACAATAATGGTATCGGCCTGAGTATCGTCATACTGCGGCGGATAAAAGCCCGGCAATTGCTCTTCTTCTGCCTTGTAGAGAATCGCATGACCGGTCAAATCAAATGCCGGAACGGTCAATGTCAGCACTTCGGTTTCCTTTGGTATGGTCACTTTAATTTTGTTCGCTTCTACCGCAACATTCGGATTTTCCTTTCGGATCAATTGAGCGATATCCGAAGAAAACGCAACACCGTTGTTGCTCAGCCAAAGCTCAACATCCGTTTTTTTGCTTTGGTCGCTCATCACCCATTGCTTTCGCAGAGTCAAGGTTTTGGATGCCAGATTGTAAAGTGTTTTTTCTTGATGCTTTGTGCCCTTGGGAGCAATATAAGACAAGAACCCCGGTACCTTATCTTCTCTTACACTAAAGAAAAGAGGAGTTCCAAGCTTATCTGCATACGGCAAGCCTTTGATGGTCAAAACTCCGTCTACCGAATCCCCGGGCAAAGTAAATTTCACCTTACCGCCCGTATTCTCCCTTGGCGCAGCCACTTCCCTTCCATTATTGTAAGTTGCGGTAATGGAAGTATTGATATCCATATACTCCTCATCAAAAGCGGGAGCATTGCCTTTTCCGTAGACAAGTGTCAGATTTACCGGCCTGCCGGCAACTACTGTGCCATTTTTCCATATCTTGGTTATTTTCAGATTCTGCAAATCTCGATTGGTAAACTGATAGCTTTGGATTCCCTCCGTGATATTCTCTTCTTTATGGGAACTATAGCCTTCCAGTGCCTCTTCTTCCACAGTATAAACATTCTTTATGCCATTTTTGTCATATAGCGGCAAGAAGAAGCTTTCCTGCTTGTCTTGATTGGTTCGAAAGACCTTTTCCACCTTATTTCCCTTTTTGATGTTTATCACTGCAAAAGGCTTTGGCTTTCCCGATGTCGTTTGCCACACTTTTTTGATGATAAATTCTGTATTCGGACTATTGGTCAGAGTAATGACCGGATGGTCGATCGTGCCGCCATATTCCACCTTCGGATCTGGCGAATAGGCATTGTCTTCGGCTTCTGCCACGACATATTCCACCGGAACATTGATATCAAATTTATCTCCCGTGTGGTACTTGGGAAGCTCTACTTCCAATGTTCCCACTTGGGTATTTTGATTAAACACCACCGGCAGACTTACTTTATCGTTTACTTTGACAGGATATTTCCGCTCGGTATCCCGCTTGTCATAGATACTGACATTTACGGAGCCGTTATGATTCCGTGGGAGCTTATTTTCAAACCACTTCTTATGAATGGTCAGCCTTATTTTTTCCTTATTGGTATTGGTTACTTCAAAGATATTGCCCTTTTTTTGAATCTTTGATTCATAGGCAGCTCGGTCGGCAGCTGTCATCTCTTCTTTCAAAGTATACACAATCGGAACGACATCTTTTTCTGTCGGATTGGAATCCCTGATCACTTCCTTATTGGCTTGTGCTTTTGGAATGAGGACATTACTCTCTCCCGGCCTCAATACTACGGTATATTTGCTCGGTTCTTTGGGCTGGAGCATCAATTTCTTGCCGGCAGGATCGCTTGGATCCGACACCACTGCGTGTGTGTCATCACCGGTAATTGTGAAAGTAATATCATTTTCGCCTTGTTTTCCGACCCATTTTTTATTGATGATGATTCTCGTCAGCTCACTCAGCGATGCTCCGCCTTCGGCACGAACACTGCTCGCTTGTGCTAAAAAATCAATCTCCGCACTGTTTTCCGACTGTAATTTCGCCTTATTGGAAACCACTCCTTGAATCGGATGTGTTGTCATGAAATGAATGGAATAAAACAGCACCGGTCTTAATTTTGCCGTTTGCAAATTATCCGCATCGGACTTTGTTTCATCCCATGTGGTATATTTCTTGAGCATCCACTGATATCTTTGCGGCGAAATACTTTGGTCGTCATTGAGCAAACTATCCAGATATCCCTTTACCTCTCCGAAATTCAGGATGGAATCACGATAATACTCTCTATCTTTTGTCAAATCGCCCAAAAAAACCAAAACTCTTAGCTTGTTTGCATGATTATGAAAGATTTTGTCGATTTCCGTCTGATTGCCTGCTGCTTGGAATCGGGCCAAATTCGCTCTATCTCTTTCCGCCTGCTCTCTGCTGGGATAAACTGCCGCATCATAAGGTTTCATCTTGGGCCGGATTCTCGCTTTGAAGTCCTCGTAGCTCTCACCATCGTTTGCTATATGCACCGTCCCTGTAATGCTATCATTCCACAATGCCACTGCCGTGGTCATGATGCCATTTTCATCCAAAGCATACATCCGTGGGAGGATTTCCAGCTTTTTATCATAAAGATAAAACGCATCGTTCAGCAAAAATTCGTCTTCCACCCATACCTTTTTCTTTTCCACAAAATTGCCGGTATTGATGAAACTTCTTTGCTGCTCTTTATTGACAGAAATTTCCCATTGCAAGGCCGGTATTTTTTCCGTTGTACTCTTTTCAAAGATTTCTTTGAAGGCTTCCTTGCTGATATCCTCTTCCGGCTCCATCGGCTCTGTGTCAAGCGGCTGAACATTCGGCTTATAATGTTCAAACACAATCACTCCCTTGGGTGCCTGTTCCGTGTTTGCCACGTCTACTCTTGCATTAAACTCCTTGGATATCAAGCTTAATGTCACCTTGAAATAACCTTTTTTGATTTCGCTGCTATTTTGTATGGCATCGCCTAATTTTGCAATAATTTTGCCGGTCGGGTCAATTTTGAATTTTCCGATGATGCTGTCATTATCCCCTTTGATATCATATTCCTCATCAATGACCGTTCCTTTGCCCATAAATTTTTCCAGACTTGGGGACGGAATCGTAAAATAGTCTTTCGGATTAATGCCAATCATATTTTGCGGAGTAATCACCCATTCATAGTAAAAAGTGACTTCATCCCAGTGCCCGATCAGGTTATTTTCTTCCGATACCAGCGCTCCGTCTATGTATATCTGATTGTAACCGGTCCATAGATCCACTTTCTTAATCGTTATCTTGCCGGTCACATCGCTCCCCACCACCCCGTCCGAAAAATGATACCCCGCAGGGCTTCCCCCCGCTCCCTCTTCTGCCGATAAATCGACGGCCGGAAGTGCCGCTTGAAGCAGTATTGCAAAGACCAACGCAAGACATATTATTCTTTTCATTTTGTTCCTCCTCTTGAATGATCTATTAGTTGCTGAAAACGACAGATTCACTCAAGTTTCGGTATTCCTTCGCTGCTAACAACCATTCATTTTATTGCGTTTATACCATAATATCGAAACTTTTTCACTATCTGTTAATTAGCGCTTTGTGCCTATTTTTTCTTTTTCTATTTTCCTTTTGCTTTTAAGCCTTATGTAAAGGCCTTTTTCAAAGAACACTAAACACGGTCATTCGCCATAAAGTTTTACAACATGGAAATAGAGGCGCTTTGCCAAATATTGCCCGGAGATGAATTCAAAAAAGCATGCCGAAATCAGCATGCTTTTTTGAATCTTCCCCTAGTCAAGGGAATGGATTATTTCTTTTTCTTTATTAGCAATCCGATTGCCGCCATTGCCAGTCCTAAGATATGCATTGCTCCTGCCGGAACACCGTCTGTCTTTGGAAGCTCGGTCTTGCCTTCCGGAATCGGATCATTTGGAACCTCTTCTTCCGGAATGGATGGTACCGGTGGTACCGGTGGGGTCGGTTTGTTTGGTTCCCCTTCCGGAGTCGGTTCATTTGGAATGTTGTCCGTCGGAGGTGTTGGGTTTGGTTTTTCCGGTGTTGGTTCCGGTGTTTCTCCACCCGGATTGTATGGGTCAAGTGGTGGAAGGTAGGTATTGGTAACAATAAAGCCGTTGACCATATCTCCTGTAATATCGGTTTTGAAGTTTGGAACTTCTTTTTCTGTTACAGTATACACAATTTCCTTACCGGTTGTTTGATCGTACTTGAGTAATCCGGTAAAAGTATGTTTCCATGGGCCGCTCAAAGTGACTCCATCTACTCTCTTACCATCTGCCAGTAAGTCGATTTGTACTCTTTCAACAGAAGAATTTACCCATCTCTTTTCTACCGATACTTCAATTTTCTCTGTATTGGTATTGATGAATTCGTTTCCTTCCTGTTTTAAAGTGTATCCAAGAACAGGGACTTCTTCTACGGTATAGGCAATCACATGACCGTCTGCTTCACTGTATTTTGGAAGACCGGTGAACTTGCCTGCCCAAGATACTTTGCCTTCAAATTCATCATTTTGGGTAGCTTCTACTACATCTGCCGCTGTCAGAGTAATCTCTTGAGTTTTCACTCCATCTGCTTTCAGGTGGATTACCACTTGTGCTGCCGGTTTACCAACCCAGGTCTTGGTGAAAGGAACTTCCACTTTTTCTTTGTTGTAGTTGGTAATTTCTGTACCATTTAATGTTACTTTATAATCTGCAGTTTCGTTATTTACCACCGGAACATCACCAATCTTAAGTTCCTTGATAGTGTAAGTATATGGTAAACCACTGCCGTCATATTGTGGTAAATCTACAAAAGTAGTGTTGTCCGTCCAGATATTTGGATTGGCATCTGTTGCTTTCGCTCTTAAAACCGCTTGCTTCAGAGGGGTATCTGCTCCATTTTGGAAGACACCTACTGTTACGCTATCGGCTTTAATCGCTCCAAGCCATTTCTTGGTAACGGAAATGCTGACTTTGCCTTCGATGGTATTGATGACCAGAAGTTTGTCACCTTCTGTTCCTCGTGTTACATTGTAATTAGCCGGTTTGCCGGTTTCTTCTACGGAATATACGATTTCAGCACCGGTTGTGCTATCGTATTTTGGTAAACCGGTGAATTCATGTTCCCACTTGGCATCGCCGGTCACTCCGGTTTTCGGAAGCATCACTGCTTTTTCCGGACTTTGAGCCGGACGAACTGCAATGGTGACATTCTTTTCTGCGGTTCCGGCTGGATGTCTCCAGACTTTCTTCACTTTAATACTTTTGGTTTCATTACTGATATTTTTTACGGTAATGACATTATCCTCTAAGTTGTACTCTACACGTGGTGCATAGAAACCATCCAATTGCTTCTCTTCTACTTTGTAGTTGATTGGATTATTTGCCAAATCATAAGCAGGGAGGGTTAATTTCTCTTCTCCTGTTGCTGCCGGTACGGTTACTTTAATCTTGCCAGCATCAATTACCACACTTGGATTTGCCTTTTTGATTACTTGAGCAAGGTCATGAGTGAAAGCAGCTCCATTGTTGGTCAAAATAAACTCTACATCTACTTTTTTAGTTTGGTCGCTCATCACCCAATCCTTTTTCAAGGTCAAGGTTTTGGAAGCCAAGTTGTAAAGGGTTTTCACTTGATGCTTATTATCATCACAAATGATGCAAGGCAAGAAACCTTCCACTTCATCTTCTCTTACACTATAAAACAGGGTGTTTCCGTCTTTGTCTACATAAGGCAAGCCTTTGATAAGGAGAACGCCATCTACACTATCTCCCGGTAAAGTAAACTTAACCTTACCATCTGTATTGTCTAGTGGTGCCGCCTGCTCTCCGCTTGCATTGGTGTACACTGCTGTGATTTTGGTATCCACATCAATATACTCTTTGTTAAACGCACCGGAATAGCTGTTTTTATAGAAAAGTGTTAATTTTACAGTCTTATCTGCAATCGCTTCCGTACCGTTATTCCATTTCTTGGTGATTTTCAGATTATGAAGTTCACGGTTGGTAAAGGTATATTTTTGAACTTCTGCTGTGATATTCTCCTCTTTATTCGAACTATATCCAGCTAGTTCTTTCTCTTCTACTGTATAAACAAGCTTGTTGCCATCTTGATCAAACATTGGTAACAAGAAAGTTTCTTCCTTATCTTCATTGGTGGTAAAGGTTTTTTCTACTTTATTTCCATTTTTGATTTCAATGGTTGCAGTAGGGTTTGCTTTTCCTGGTACAGATTCCCATAATTTTTTGATTACAATCTTAATATTCGGACTGTTTGTCAAAGTAATAACAGGATTCTCTGTGTCACCGCTTTTTTCTACCTTTGGATTTGCGGAATATTTATTGTCTTTTGCTTCTACGACAACATACTCTACTGGTACATCGGCATCATATATATCACCCATGTGATATTTTGGAAGTTCAACCGATAAGGTGCCTACATTATTAGCCGCATCATAGAGTACCTTTTGATTTTCCACTAGCGGATATTGATAGCCGGTATCTCTCTTGTCATAGACATTAACCATGACAGAACCGTCATGACCCTCAGGAAGTTTGTCACCAAACCACTTTTTGTTGATGGTCAGTCTGATTTTTTCGGTATTTTTATTGATTAAGGTAAAATCAACACTTTCATGATTTTTCTTTACTTCTACATCATAATTCGGTAAAGCATTTTTTTCAGAAGCAGTATAGGTAATCGGTACAACTTTTTTTACACCGTTTTCTACTACTTCTTTGTTTTTTCTTACTCTGGAAATTACACTAATCCAGCCCTCGTCTTTTTTCAGGGTAACTTCATACTTACTTGGTTGTTTACCATTTTCCGTATCATCACCGGTTAAAACTACTGTGATTTCATCTACAGCAACCCTTCCTTGCCATGCCTTCTTAATCGAGAAGCTTGTCAAATCTTCCAGCCCCGCTTTACCGACTGCTTCTTGATAAACAATCTTCCACGGTTTGCTAGTCGCTTGTTCCGTTGTATTCCACTCTGCTCTGGAAAGATTTACATAATCCCCTTTTGGCACCAAAGATTTTGTGAAGAATATTGTTGCGTAGTACAGATTTGGGATGGAGCGATTTCCTTCTTCATCATTTGGAATCTTTCCTTCCAAAGCCTTATTATACTGTTCTTGCGTTATTGTACCGGCAGCTAAATCCTGCTTTAATTTTTTCTTATACTCTAATGTCTTTTGTAATTTGTATGCCTTGATATTGTAGTCATACTGCTGCTGAGTAATTTGATTTTTCTCAATCATTCCATCCAAAGAAGCTAGCAAAGACATATTGGACACATATTCGCTAAAATAATTTTTTGGATTGGTAATATCAAGATCTCCATAGTTTATAATAATTCTTTCACCCTTGCCATCTTTTGCCGGATAAATTCCTACTTTTTCCAGTGGCTTTAATTCTGCTTTCATTCTTGACTTAAAGTCATCGTAGCTTTCTCCAGGGTTTGGTTCTTTGAATTTTTCTTTTTTAATTTGACGAAATGGGGTCGAAAATGCGTAGGTGGATAACTTGCCTTCTTTGGTCATGAGATACGCATATGGACGAATCTCAAAAGGTTTGTCTCTATCAATCACCATATTTGGATCCGAAATATCATCATACACAAAAACATCTTTTCTAGGAGTTAAGATTTTATCTTTGCCATGAGCATCTTTACCGACCAAGCTCAGAGGATCCACATCATTCGCTAAAGCTTCAAGCAAAGCTTTATATTGATCATGACCTGTCCGAATTTGCCACTTCATTCCACGGAAAGTAATTTCCTTTGTTACACTATGTTTTACTGCAATATAGTTACCCTCTTTATAAACTACACCAAGAGAGTGGTATTCATTATTTCCAAGTGTTGAATTGGATGGTGGAACAATTTCACCGTGTATTGCGACAGATTCTACCGATGCATCGTGCGGAACATCAACATCCACCGTCACCTTTTTGTCTGCCAACACAGCATAACGAACCAAAAACTCACCATTTTTAATCAATAATTTTCCATTGATGTTTTGATTTAAAGTTGCTGTCAATTTTCCATCTTTACTAATGGTAAAGCTTCCCAATCCATCCGGATAATTCTCTTCCGAGTCAATTTTGATTGGTTTATTGAAGTCAAAACTGAAAGCCCCCAAAAACTCATCTTTTGGCAATTGGAGAGTAAAGAAATCCCCAACTTTTACATTTTTCATGTTTTCTTCGGTAATATGCCAAGTATATTTGAATTCGATTTTTCTATTCGGCTCAACTACATGCAATTTAGCATCTGCCTCTGTAGATTCCTTGCCACCTTTATATTTGATGACTTGACCATCCCGAATCAACCAGATCTTATTGTTTTGATCGTCAACCTGATAAACGTCTGGCTTGCTTCTATCGACAAATGCAGTAATGTCCTTTGGCGCATCCGCTGTCAAGGCACCCTCTAACATTTCTTCATCGGTCAGCCCTTCTCCCGGTACAGCAGTAGTATCGCCGGTCACTTCCGCCCCTTCTCCAGTTTCGGTAGAAGTGGCGCCCTCTTGCGCAGCTCCTTCTTGCGTTGTGGCCGTGGCATCATTTGCCCCGTTTGTTTCTCCTGCTTCGGTTGAACCGGAAGTATCAGGAGTCGTTTCGTTTGTAGCACTTGCTTCTGTGCCGGTTGTCTGTGCGCCTTCTTCTGCAAATACATTTACAGTGGGAAGAGCAACATTGAGCAACATGGCAAGAACCAATGCAAGACTCATAATCTTCTTCATTTCTTTCCTCCTCTTGGATGATTGGTTTGTTTCAAAAAGTGATTGTTTCGTCGTATCCTTGTTGTACCTTTGTTCCTAATAATCACTCAATCGTTAAGTGATTATACCATAGTATCGAACCTTTTTCACTATCTTTTTACTAGTCTTTTAGACCTAGTATTCGGGAACTCCGCTATTTCCAAAGGGTTGCCCCCATCCTTTTTTTTGATTTTTTTCTTTTTGCATTTCCTATTTTTCCTTTCAAAAAACCCTTTTCGATAGTTCATTCCCGGATTTCTCCCCAAAAAGCCGGACTCAAGCTCTAAGGGCCGTTCTCTTACTACCGTAAAGGGTTTGATTCGTCTTTGCTTTGTATTATTTTTTTTCGTTATTTCATTTGCATTCTTTTCAGGTCATCGCCAAGTGTTCCCCCGATTGCCTTACCGGTTATTTCTTTTTCCTTAGAACCATGCCGCCTAGCGATATGATTATGCCAAAGGAATGCATCGCTTCTGCCGGGATGCCGTCTGTCTTTGGCAGCTCCTGCTTGCCATGCGGAATACCGCTTTCAACAATCCAGTCCTCCGGTTTGCCGGGCACAGAGCTCGGCTGCTTCGGTTTGGCATTGGAGTCCCCTTCGGATACCGCATTATCGGTGATATCCTCATTTGGTGTCTTCGGCTTTTCCGGAGTTGGTTCCGGTTTTGGCTTTGGTTTCGGAACGGGTTTTGGCTCCGGCATCTGTTTGGATTCCGGAGTCTGCTCCGGCTCCGGGGAGTGCGGAGGAGTGGACGGCGGAGCAGACGGCGTATATTTATTGAACACCAAAAAGCCTGCGACCTTATTCCCCGATACTTCGGGAGTAAACCCATCCATGGCATCTTCTTTGACAGTATAGACAATTTCTGTCTTGGTATCATCATACTTTTTCACCGGCCGGAAAGTTTGGGTCTGATTTCCACGCATGGTAATTATACCGGCTTCTGCTACCAATTCATCGGCATTATCGCCTTTATACAGTCTTAAGATGGCCGTTTTGCCGCTTCCGTGACTTCCCTCCCATCTTTTTTCCACGGAAATCCTGATTAATTCCTTGTTTTTAAAGAGAAAGCCGTCATTGGTTCTCTGCGCCGGTTCAATGTAATATTTTTTTGTCCACAAAGTCACCGGAGTGGTTGTATTTCCGTCACTGATATGGGTTTCTTGTGCCGTATAGGTAATTTCCCGACCGGCCTTATTCAATTTCGGCAGGTTCGCTACCATAGTTTCCCAATTTTGGTCGGAATGAATCACCACATGATCCAGTAGTTTTTTGCCACCGGCCAAAGCTTTTTCCCCATTTCTCAAGACGGCTGTGTAATGTTCTTTTTGGCCTGTCCATTCATAAGTGGCCGGATTGGTTCCGGCTGCGGGCGTTTCGATAAAGCGTTGCAGCGCTCCATCTGCATAAAGGCTGACATACACCGATTTCTCCTGCTTTCCGTCCCATTCTTTTACCAGCTTCATTTCTTTCTTTGGAAGGTTATAGATGACAATTTCTTCCTCAGAAGCATTTTCATAAGTGACCGCATAGCCATCCGGTACATTGGTTTCCACCACGGAATAAACCACCTTTCGTCCGCCCTCCATTAATGGCAGATTTGGCACCGTGTATTTCCACACTGGACTATCCGGTACTTTCGGTATGATGTATCCGCTGTATCTTACACCGTTTTTATAAAGATCAAAGGTCACATCTGTCGTTCCGATTTCCGTTCCAATCCATTTCTTGGTCACTACCAAGTCGATATTTTGCTGGGTATTGGTAATCACTATATCACCTGCCCCATCTTTGGCTTGTGTTTCGGTATATTTCGGCCGGTCAGCGGAATGCATTTCCTCTCTTACCGTGTAAACTATCTTATCACTCTCCTGCCCTAGGGAATGCGGTCGGTACATCGGGATATCCAGGAAAGAGTGTTCCCATCCATTGTCCTCATTCAGCTCCACTATTTGACTTGCATCCGGAGTTCCGTCTTTTATCAGCTGTACTCTGACAGGATGACCTACTTTGCCGACCCATTTTTTTTCTACTTTCAAACGGGTGAATGCCCCCGGACCTACTTGACCACTAGCATCCGTAACGATTCCGATTGCTTTTTCTACAATCTTCTCCGGAATCCCATCCCATTCCATGGTGGCTGTATTATTGTATGGTCCTATTTTATCCTGCATCGTTTTAAATTTAAAGGTATAGTATGGCACTTCTTTGGCCGGAGTGCTTTCATCTCCGTCCAGGCCAAAAGCAGCTTTGGTCAGTTCTGCCTGCTCCGGAGTAATGGTATAACCATATTCATTTGGCCGAAAGCCGCCGGGTACCATATATTTTTTCATATTATCCAGAATGGCGGTTTCCGTTCTATCAAATAATTTTCCATAGTAGGCGCCGAGCCCACCGCCAATGCTCCCGAAATACACCAAAATACGTGCCGCTCGTGCTTGCGCTGTATCATTCGGATATAGACCAACCGTAAAAGGCTTGGTTTGACCGGTGGCCACACCGGCTTTCAAACGTGTTTTGAAGTCTTCATAACTTTCACCGGCGATCGGTTTTATCAAGGTATATTTGTCGGGGTAGCCTGGTCCCACTGAGGAATTGATATAGTAAATCGCATCTGCGCTGACCTTTCCCTCTCTCGTCATTGCCCTGACTGTCGTCTGGAATTCAAAGGAATTCTCTATGACACTGACTGCCGGATTTTCCAGCATATCTTCCACCCAAATGTTTTTTCTGACTTCCATCGTCCGTCCTTCGGTCATTACACTGAGCTGATCTCTGTTGACATGTATCGTCCAGACAAGCGGTTTTGCCATTCCGTTTGTGGCTGGCAGCTGAGAGCCTCCCTTATCAAAGATATCATATTCGACGGGGTTAGTGCCAATCGGGGTTTCTATGACTCTTTTTTCGACTCTGACTTGATCCGTCTTATCAGCAGGATGAAAGCTCACCTCTGAGCGAAGCGCTGCCTTAAAATTGAGCAAAATTTCTCCATTTTCCAAAAATTGTGCCTCTGCCGCTTCCCGAGTCAGGATCACGGTAATCTGTCCGTTTTCTACCGTAAAATGACCCATGGCATTTGTTTCACCGGTTTTTTTGATTTCATAACTCTTTCCCTCATCAAAGAGTCTTGCCAGACTTTCCGCCATCGGCTCTTTGATGATAAAATAGTCCTGAGGATTTACTTTATCACCGCTTCCACGCATGTGTTCCGGCGGAATCCCCCAGAAGTACCTTATAGAAAGCTCTGCCCCCATGGGCACAATCGTCATCGGATTGCCCTCCGCATCCGTTTGCTGCCTACTTTCTTTCACCAAATAAATCGGCCTTCTATTTTCACCGGAGCCTTCTTCATACCAGACATCGACCCTACCGATTTCCACATAAGGCGTAATCTCTTTCGGGCCGTTTACCCTCAATGCTCCATTTAGCATTTCTTCGTCTGTCAAATCGTCATCTGTACCTGTGGCATTTGTATCCAGATTTTGCAGGCCCGTATTTGGCCCGGAAGTTCCCTCAGCAGTGTTCGCACTGTCCGTTCCAACTCCTTGTAAATCGTTGGTTTGTGGATTGTTTGTTTGTGTGTTTTCCTCGGGATTGCTTGTTTGTGCATTTCCCTCGGGATTGTTTGTTGTTACACTTTCAGCGTTCTCTTGACCCACCGTCTGTATTCCCGTATGTAATAAATCTTCTGCCAATATATTTACAGTCGGAACGGTCACATTCAGCAGCATTACAAGAATCAATGCAAAGCTTATGACCTTTTTCATTTTCTTCCTCCTTATCGGGTTCTTTTTCTCTCTCGTATTTGTCCATAGGTATTGCAAAATCTAATTATTTATCGTTAAAAAAACTAACAAATGAGTTTTCGCAAATCTTTAGACCTATGCCATTTATATTGTCCTTAGTATTATCGGTATGTTTCGACTCATGATTGAGTCCCTATTTCATTCTTTTCGTATTACCGAACTACCGCAAAGACAGGATAGCTCTATCCCGCCCTGAAACTAGATTTTATCCTCTGCAAGTCTTATTTTATTTTGCCAAACTCCTTGGCCGAGAGTCACAAAGCCCCATAAAAAAGCCCCCTCATACAGTCTTGCCGTATAAGGAGGCTCTCTTATTTTCTTCGCTTTCCGGAAAGTATCCACTTAGCGAAACTTTCCTTCCGAATTATTTCTTTTTCTTCAACAATACACCCAATGCCGATAATGCAATACCAAACATTTGCACCGCTTCTGCCGGAATACCGTCTGTCTTTGGAAGCTCGGTCTTTCCTTCCGGAATCGGTTCATTTGGAATTTCTTCGGTTGGTGGTGTTGGAGGGGTTGGAGGAGTCGGTTTCTTCGGCTCTCCTTCCGGTGTTGGCTCATTCGGAATTTCTTCCGTTGGTGGGGTTGGAGGAGTCGGTGGTACCGGTGTTGGTGTTTCTCCACCCGGTGTTTCCGGTACATATGGCGGAATCGGTGGGATGTAGGTATTGGTTACTACAAATCCGCTTGCCTTATCACCGGTAATTTCGGTACGGAAATTCGGTACGACATCCTCTGTCAGTCGATATTGAATTTCAGAGCCATCTACCACACTGTATTTTCTAAGTCCGGTAAATACAGTCTTCCAGCCGTTTGCTTGACTTAATACTGCACTTCTCATTTCCACATTGCCATTATAAAGTCTTACAGTCACTTGGCTGACAGAAGAATTCACCCATTTCTTTTCTACCGGAATCTCAATCATTTCATCATTGATATTGACGGCAATAAAGTTGTTTGGAATATTTGGATGTACCAAACCGATGGTTGAAGTATATCCGTCTAATTTGTCTTCTGTCATGGTGTAGATGTATCTTTGACCATTTGTGTCAAATTCATCTAGGTTCAAGAAGGTATGTTGCCAGCCTTCCGCTGCTGTAATCTTCTTGCTGTCTACTTCTGTTTTGTCGCCATTGCCAACATGTCTGAATAAGCGTACGGTAATCGAATCTGCCGCCTTACCGACCCATTCCTTGGTAAATCCTACGGAAACTTTACCGAAGATGGTGTTGGTCAGGGTGACTTTCGCATCATCACTTGTTACACTGTCTGCACCCTGTCCGGTAATTACCACATGGTAATTCTTTGGAACAGAATCTTTCTTTTCTCTGATCAAGTATTTGATTTCATGTCCATCCGTTTGCGCATACTTTCTCAGTCCGCTAAACTCTGCTGTCCAGTTATTGCCTGCATTCAGTTTCTTTTCACTGTGAACACTGCCGTCTGCCAAGAGTTCTACGGTGATTTCCGGTTCTACGGTTCCGGCAGGATGTGCCCAAACCTTATTCACGGTAATCTTTCTGGTAGCCGCATTGCGGTTGATGATAACATGTCCGTCATTATTATCGAAGCCGATATTGCTATCTTTTTCGAATCCGGCCGGAACCACTTCTTCGTCTACGGAATAGGTGATTACATTGCCGTCGATATCGGTTTTTGGTAAGTTTTCAAAGGTGTGTGTCCAGTTTTTCGCAAGAGTCAGAGTCACAGGATTTCCTGCGCCTAGGTCTACCTTTGTCTTTTGTCCGGCCACTTCCTTGAATAAGGTAATGACTGCGGAAGTACCCTCAGGTCCTACCCATCTCTTCGTTACTTTCACACTGGTTTTTTCAATGTTCTTAAAGGTATAGTTGCCATCATTGTCTTTTTGTCTATGCGACTCAAAGCCAGGGATAACGACTTCTTCTACCACATAAGTAATTGGAGTACTTTCGCCATCACGATATTTTGGTAAGTTCTCGAAAGTATAGCTCCAAGCTACGGTTTCTTTGGCATCCAAAACGCCATCCAAGGTCACGCTCTTATCCACCGCACCGCCTTTTAAGATAAAGGTCACTGCTTTGGTGATCGCCGTTTGCGGATACCAGATTTTATTTACTTTGACAGAAGTCAATTCTGTATTGGTAAAGGTACCGCCCAATGTGATGTTTGGTTCTGATGCAGTATCATTCCATTTGAAATCTCTATGATAGCCGTCAATCTTGTCTTCATCCAGATAGTAGGCAATTTCCATGCCTGCGGCATCATATTTTGGTAAATCGGTAAAGGTTTCTTTCCAGCCATTGTCCTTGGTCAACGCTTTACGTTGTACCACAGAGCCGTTGGCTTTGACAGATACCCCAATGCTTTCGATCTTATTGCCGATATTACCAATCCATTTCTTGGAAACCGGAATGTTGATGGTTTCGGTATTGGTATTGGTAATGATAAAACCATCTTTTGCATTACCGGTAATTTCGGTCTTATAATTTGCAAGCGTATCTTCTTTGATGGTGTAGATGATTTCTTCACCCGTCAAACGATAGTGCTTTCTCAAATTATCAAAGCTACCTGTCCAGCCTGTAGTTTCATCCAGAACTTTGCTGGCTACTTCTGTGTTTCCTGCAAAGAGGCGAATGGTTACACTCTTCTTCGGTCCATGCCATTTCTTTTCAAAAGGCACTCTGACCGTTTCTTTGCTGATATTTAACACCAAGAAGCTATTGACAGCCCCCGGATACATCGGACGAATCTCAGTGGTATATCCGGAAACGGTATCTTCTGTTACAAAGTAAGTGTATTTTTGGCCTTGCGCATTGTATTCCGGCAAGTTTTTGAAAGTGTGTTGCCACAAATTCGAAGCCTTGAGTTCTTTCGGTTCCACCAGTTCCGGTGCTCCGTTTGCCCCTATTTTACGATGTAAACGAACGGTAACGGATGCCGTCGGTGTACCAATCCATTCTTTGGTCACGGAAACGGATACTTTGCCTGCTAAGGTATTGGTTACGGTAAAGCCGTTTTGATCATCTCCGGCAACGGAGCTGTTGTATCCGTTTACTTTTACTTCCTCTAAGGTGTAAGTAAAGGCTTCTCCTGTTTTTGCGGAGTATTTTCTCAAGTTGTCAAAGCTTACTTGCCATTCATTGGCATTGCCTGCTACTGCATTATTGGCATCCAAGGTTTTTTCATAAGTAACCACATCGCTGCCTGCCACACCTTTCAGTACAAAAGTGATATTTGCAGGACGCTTATTCAAAGCATTGCTGTCGTCTACCCAAACTTTTTTGGCTACAATTGCCGCTACTTTTTCATTGTTGATATTGGTAACGGTAAAGCCGTTTTCTTGGTCGCCCTTCACATCCTTGTCATAGTTTGCGATATCCACTTCTTCCACGGTATAGGTAAACTTATGACCAGTCTTATCATACATCAAAAGGTCGGTGAAGCTGTAGCTCCATTCGGTTGCATTGGCATCCAAATTGACAACTTCTGTTCTTTCGATTGCATTATCTTTTTTCAAGACTAAGGTAATGGAGGTTCTTGGACCTTTCCAAATCTTTGTTACTTTGATATCGGTCTTTTTGATATTGTGAACCGTAAAGCTCTTGCTACCTGCCACTGCATAGTTTGGCGTTTTTTCCACCTGTACTTCGTAGCCGGCAGGGGCGTTCAATTCTTTTACAGTAAATTCATAATCTTTACCGTTATCATCTTTGACCGGTACATTTTCAAAAACAACCTTTGCACCGTCTTTGGCTTCCAAAGTTTTTGGAGCAATATTCGGTACTTTGGTGTCTTCTTTTCCGTTTTCTCCCTTGAAGTAGAGTTCTACTTGCACCGGAGTAATTTCTGTCGGGCTGTTGGTATGCCATTTTTTGATGACTTCCACATTGATGAACTCAGTATTGACCGCTTTATAACTATCTTCATCCAAAGGTTCCAGTTCGGAATGATAGCCCGCAATTGGTTCTTCTTCTACGACATAAGCAATTGGAGTATCATTTAGTTCATATTTGGGTTGCGGCTTAAACCTGCCTTTCCAGCCATTTGCCGATGTCAAATGCAAGGTGTCTACCGGACCTAAATTGGCTTTTATCAAATGGAAGGTAGCCTTTGCAGCCGGTTTTCCTACCCAGGTCTTTGTCACATCGAAAGTGATGGTAGGAATATTGTAAATTGTCACACTCTTATTTGCACTGTCTGCCAAAATTTGACTTTCATACCCCGGAATATCGCTGACTTCCACTACTGTGTAGCTGGCTTCTTCCATATTGGTATTGTACTTCGGTACGGTAAACTCTTTGGTCCAACCATCCGCTGCAAAAATCAATTGATCTCTAAGTACGATTTCGTTGGTTTTGTTTTCCACCACATTGACTTTGACAGAGTCCACGCCTTGTGGCACTTGACCTGCCGGTATCCATGTCTTGTTCACTCGTACTTTGACAGTTTCGGTATTTTTATTATTGAAAGTAAATTGTGTATCGTCGTTATCATCTACCAAAGCAGATTCAAAGTTTGCTACGTCTTCCGGTGACATCTTTTCACGTACAACGTATTTAATCGGTTTCATCACCGAAGAGGTTCCTTCCAGAACTCTCTTGAACTTTGGCAAATCATTGAAGTCATAAGTCCACTTATCCGTTTCATGATTTGCAGGATTTGGGCCTTTTACACCTAATCTAACAAAATCGATAAGCTTATGTTTGCCGTCTTCGGTTTCATCCCACAATTGCATAGTGACCGGACCGCCTACTTTTCTTTCCCAGTTCTTGGTCACGCCAATGGCGGTCACTTCATTATAACCGGCACCGGCTGCACCGACAGAGTAGTAAAGAGAAGTGTTTGCACTTGTTTGTCCTCTATGCCAGTGCACAGTCGCAGTATTTTTGACCAGACCGCTCTTATCTCTTACGCTGGCAAAGCGCAAATGGAAGGCAACCATCTTCTTCATCTTTGTTTGGTCATTGCCATCGATGCCATAAAGTTTTTTTGCACCTTCAAATTGCTTTTGCGTGATTCTTCCATCTTTAAGGGCTTTTTCCAATCTATTCAAAGCTTCTCTTTCCAAGGTTTTCGACTTAGTTGGATCTTTCGGATCAATCGTATCGCCCGGACGGAAATCAGAGTAAGAAATAGTCTTATCCCCGCTTAAATCTCCTAAGTAGTAGAGAATCGCATCTCCGGTATCTCTTGGATAAATCGCTACCGTAAACGGTTTCAAATGAGTAAATGCTTGTTTGAATCTGGCTTTGAATTCTTCATAAGTTTCATTTTGTTTCGGATTACCGAAATCCTGCGCCTGACGACTTGGCCAAAATACCGCATCACTACTTATAACTGCATCTTGATGCTTCGGATCTGCATTTTCATTAACCGGCACATAAATAGCAGTATAAATACGAATAGTAGTCGGGTCAATTTTCATACCCGTGCCATTTAAATCATCCTCTACCCAAACTTCCTTTTTCTCATCCACCAGCCTACCGGCAAGAGATAATGGCAGATTTTTGTAGTTGACATACATATTCCACTCAATTTTGGTTTTGTTGTTATCCGATGCATCATCATACGAAGCGCCGCCCTTGTAAATTTTTGTATCCGGTCTGTATGCCTGGTTTCCAATCAGCTTGTTCTGATTGGATTTTGGTACTTCGGTAATCACAACACCTTCTACTGTTTCACTGGAAGGAACAAATTTGAGGGTTTCCTTCACATACACTCTAAAGCGTAGCATCAAATAGCCGTCACGAATTTCATGTTTTTTCACGGCGATTTCATTTAAAATCAATTTCGCTCTGTTTTTCGTGCCGGTTTCTACTTTAAATACACCCAATTCTTCATTAGGGTTATCCAAAGAAGCAATCGGATGTTCATCATCCGGCTTGATACCGAATAATTTTAAAAATTGAAACTCCGGCAAATCAATGTAGAAATAATCTCCGGCTTGGAGATCCTTCATGCCTGCATGAGGAATATTCCACTTATAGTAGAACTCCACCTTGTGTCCGGAAGATAATTCGTATGGCTTATCCACTACCACACCGTCTTTGATAATATAATACTTATCATTGGCTTCTGTCACCCGGTAAACATCCGGTCTACTCTTATTGACATTTGCGGTAATATCCTTCGCCGGACCGCCGCTTCTGCGAAATGCAGGTCCGCCTAATGGCAGGGCATTTTCTTCCAGAACTTCTTCTTTCAGTTCTTTGTTTTCGCCATTTTCAGCATTTTCTACATTTTCCTCTGTTGTTTCGCCCACTTGTTTGTCCACTTCTTTTTCCGCTGCGTTGTCTGCGGGTTTAGTTTCTGTTGTTTCTTCTGTCTTTTCTTCTGTGCTGTCACTTTTTTCGGATTCCGTTCCGCTTTCACCGGCCACATCCTTGTCCGGCTCATTTTGCTGTTCTTTCAATTCTGTACTGACTACTGTTTCTCTGTTTTCCACTGTGGCCGTTCCGTCTTCTGCAAATACGGCAGCACCCGGGAAGTTGAGGTTCAGAACCATCATCAGAACTAAAATCCAGCTCATGATTTGCTTTGATTTTTTCATTCTCTTCCTCCTTTGAAAAAAGTTACACTATGAATAGTCCCTTTTACGGATAATTCCTTTTTACTTTCGTAGTAATATGCCCAGTTTACCCCCTCAAGAAAAAGTCATTATCGAAATTATATCATACGCTAGTCGGATAATCCAGAATTTTTATTTAGGTATTTAGAATCATGTAATTTGTATCTTTATACGTTATCCCCTTTTTCTCTGCATAATATATAGTTAGTTTTATTTCTTTTCTATAAACATTTTATTTATAATATATTATTTCTTTGATGTTTATTAATTCAGTTTTTGTTAATATAAATATTTCTAGCCTCTTTTATACCTATTTTTCCTCTCCATTTCTGTGTATTATTTTCTATTTTTTTAAAAACTATTCAAACTTTCCATAAATCGTCTCAATATACATCCTATATTTTTCATTCATTTTTCGTTTATTTTTTCTTCTGCTCCTCATTCCTGCTTTTTCGATGCACTTCCCGAAAAACTTCCGTCCAAATACCCTGTAAAAATACTATTGCATCCTTTTTAAGACGCAAAAAACCGCTACTTTCTTTATCGAAAGCAGCGGTTTATTGCTTTTAATAGATTTCCTTTCAGCGAATAAATTGCCTTATTGTGACTCCATATTGTTGAGACGCTCGGTTTGATCTGCTGTAGTCAATGCATTGACCATTTCTTCCAAATCCCCATCCAAAAAGTCGTTTAAGCGATACAATGTCATCTTAATACGATGGTCCGTCACACGGCCTTGCGGGAAATTATAGGTACGAATCTTTTCGGAACGATCTCCCGTACCGACTTGATTCCGACGGTTCGCAGCAAGTTCTTTTTCCTTTTTCTCCAGCTCCATATCATAAAGTCTGGCTCTCAGCACTTTCAGCGCCTTATCTTTGTTTTTAAGCTGTGATTTTTCATCCTGCATGGAAACCACAATTCCGGTCGGTATGTGAGTCAGACGCACCGCCGAGTCGGTAGTATTGACCGACTGTCCGCCGTTTCCGGAAGAACGGAATACATCCACACGTACATCATTCATATCCAAATCGATTTCCACTTCATCTACTTCCGGAAGTACCGCCACTGTCACGGTCGAAGTGTGAATACGGCCTCCGGACTCTGTCACCGGAACTCTTTGCACACGATGCACACCGCTTTCATACTTGAGTTTGGAATATGCTCCTTTTCCGTTGACCATAAAGATAACTTCTTTGATACCGCCAACACCGATTTCATTCAAGCTGACCACTTCCGTCTTCCAGCGATTGCGCTCGGCAAAGCGACTAAACATACGGTATAAATCTCCTGCAAACAGTGCCGCTTCATCTCCACCGGCACCACCACGGATTTCAATAAACACGTTCTTATCATCATTGGGGTCTTTGGGAATGAGCAAAATCTTGATTTCTTCTTCCAAAGCGGCCACACTCTCCTTGGCCTCCGCCAATTCTTCCTTGGCTAGTTCTTTCATTTCCGCATCATTGCTTTCTTCGAGAATTTCCAAAGATTCTGCAATCGCTTCTTTGGCTCTTTTATACTCACGATACTTTTCAATAATCGGAGTTAATTCATTGTGTTCTCGCATCAGTTTTTGCCATTCCTCCTGGTTGGCAATCACTGCCGAGTCGTTGATTAACTCACCAACTTCCTCATATCTCTTTTCTGTAATTTCTAAATTTTCAAACATCTTCTTCTTCCTTCCGGTCTAATTTCTATTATGCTTTTTCAAAACGAACTCCCAAGGATATCTCTTTGACTGGCCTTGGTTGCCATTATTATTCTTTCCCTTCCTGCATAGTCCTTAAACTCTTTGCAGTCTTTCCAACCATCTGTTTGCAATATCCGGCAAATGCTCTTGCTTTGCCCATGGCCGATTTCCAGCAGCAGCTTTCCGTTTTCCACCAGGTATTGCTGCCCCTTCTCACTGATTTTTCTGTAAAAATCCAATCCGTCTACCCCACCATCCAATGCCAGTACAGGATCATAATGCCTGACTTCTATCTCCAGATTTTCTATCTCCTCACTTGGAATATAGGGGGGATTGCTGATAATCATATCAAATTTCTCCAAGCCGTTTTTCTCCGAATCGAGCATTTCAAATAAATTGCTTTCTATCCATTGGATATCCTCCAAACCATGTCTTTCCGCATTTTTCTTTGCTAAATAAAGTGCCTCTTTCGAGACATCTACTCCCACTACTCTTGCTTGCCGATTTTCGGCTGCAACTGCAATAGCAATGCAACCGCTCCCGGTGCACAAATCCATAACTTTTGGCCTTTTTTTTCCTTTCAGCTCCGACAGTGCCAAATCCACCAATTGCTCGGTTTCCGGTCTGGGAGTGAGCACCTCCTTGCTGATTTCGATTTCATAGCCATAAAATATCTGATTGCCGATAATTTGCTGTACCGGCACTCCTGCCAATCTTCTGTTTAAAAGCTCCGAATAAGACTGTTCCGTTTCTGCCGAAATCTCTTCAGCGGCATGACGTAAATAGTCCGTCGACGACCATTTCATCAAAAAGAAAAGCAAATACCTAGCATCTGCTTCTTCTTTTCCTTTTGCTTTTAAAATTTGCTTGGCTTTCCACAACAATTCATGATAATTCATGTCATCTCCTCAGTATACCTTTATCCGATTCTTTTGTCAATCTGCTAAGAATCCTCTTTCTTGAAAAATTACAAAATATTTTTATCAGTTAATTCCCAAAGTAAGTTCTAGGTTTAAGGTCTGACTGGAACTTAGGT
>JAUMXK010000042.1 GCA_030535295.1 Eubacteriales bacterium
TCAAACTTAGTGCAACTTCTAGCCCTACTAGAACTTACTTTGAAAATTTACCCTTGATATTTTCTACTCCTTTTCTCCTTTTTTCTTGTTATTTTAAGTCAATTTATTTATAATTGGGGTAAGAAAACTTGAATTTACTTTTCCTTGCTATTTTTCGGCTTTTGCCTTATACTTAAATAGCAAGATTGACACTGTATCAGCAACTATCTTCACTTGATTTATGTAGGTTTTGGAGGAGAAATGAAAATATATAAAAAATCTTACCTTATTTTAATTGTATGCATGCTCTTATTTCATCAGATTGTACCGATTTACGGTGCCGGCGGTTATGATAACTTCACCACTAAGCGAATCTACTCCGAGTTTATGGATGTTTCGCAGTCCGATTGGTTTTATCCCAATGTCCAAACAGCTTTTGAATTAAATTTGATGAAGGGGATTACTTTAGATACTTTTCACCCCAAAGGAAACCTGACGGTGGCTCAAGCCATCACTTTGGCAGTTCGCATTAATGAAATCTACAACAATAGTTCCAAAAAAACAGAAAGCGCCTCCTCCGGAGCTTGGTACTTACCTTTTGTAACCAAAGCGGATGAGCTTGGCTTAATCTATGACCAAAGTTTTTCCGACTACAACAAAGCAATTACCCGCTCCGAATTTGCCCGTATTTTCGTCAAGGTTCTTCCCTACAAAGACCGTGAATTCGTAAATCCGACAGCTGGCATTCTCAATATGAAGGATGTGGATTCCGGTACCTTAGGAGATAGTGACTTTATCAAACTTTATAAATTGGGAATTATGACCGGTGACACTTATATGCTTTTAAAGCCAAATTCCAATATCTCCAGAGCAGAAGCTGCCGCCATTATTAGTCGTATCGCTAAACTCAACCAAAGAAAGCATATTCGTTTGAATATTTCCTCGACCATTACCAAGGAAAAACATGTTACGCGCAACTATGATTGGTTTATCGACCAAAACGAGACCGGCAAATTCAGTTCTGATAATTGCGGACCTTGCGTAACTTCTATGATTTTGAAATGGTATAATCCGCAAATTAATATCTCCCCTCAAACTTTACGTTCAAGGATTCGTCCGCAAGGTGGCTGGTGGTATACCGATGACATTGAACAAATCTTAAATGAAAATGCCATTCCGTATCAGAAAAAACCATTTCAAAGTATTGACCAAATTATTACGGAACTGGATAATAACAAAATCGTTTTAGTTTGTGTGGACGGCTATTATTTTAGCCAATATTATACCGAAGAAGGTTCGGGCCATTTTATGATTTTAAAGGGTTATGTCAACCAAAATGGTACTATCCGTTTTGAAACCTACAATCCGGACTCCCGAAAAGACAGTTACTACTTTGCCAATAACATCAAAAAATCCGCCGATATCTGGTGGCCACACTATATTGTCATTGGTAATTAAATCTTTTTATAACAAAAATACCGACCTCCCAGCTAGATTTAAGTGTCTAATCTCTGGAAGTCGGTATTTTTTTGTTATTTTCCAGCTTTTCACAAGCCGCCTTTTATCAATACTTGGAGCTTTATTTCACCAAGTCCAATGTATCTCTAGCAATCATCAATTCTTCATTGGTTGGAACAACCCATACTTGTACTTTAGAATCTTCCGTAGAAATCTTGGTTTCCTTACCTCTTACTTTATTGGCTTCCTCATCCAATTGGATACCGAAGAACTCCAGTCCGCCCAAAAGTCTTTCTCTCATTTCTGGAGAGTTTTCACCAATACCGCCAGCAAAACAGATAGCATCCACTTTCTTCAATTCCAGCATATAGCCACCTAAGTAGCGTTGGCAACGGTTGACAAACATGTCAAGTGCCAGCTGTGCTCTTTCATTGCCAGCTTCGGCTGCCGCTTCCAAATCTCTGGCATCGCTGCTCAAACCGGAAATGCCAAGAAATCCTGATTTCTTATTGAGCATTTGATTTAAATCACTTGGTTTAATTCCCTCTTCTTCAATCAGGAAAGTCAGTACAGTAGGGTCTAAATCACCGCAACGTGTTCCCATGACAAGACCTTCCAGCGGAGTTAATCCCATAGAAGTATCCAGGCACTTGCCGTCTTTGACTGCCGCAAGAGAAGAACCATTGCCTAAGTGAACCGTGATAATATTGACTTCATTTAAAGGCTTATTTAATATTTCTGCTGTTCTGCGTGTAATATACTTATGGCTGGTGCCGTGGAAACCGAATTTACGGATACGGTATTTTTCATAGTATTCATAAGGAATGCCATACATATAGCTGCTTGCAGGCATGGTTTGATGGAAAGAAGTATCAAATACGGCTACATTCGGCTTACCCGGAACCAAAGCTTCACAAGCTTCAATTCCCATGAGATTCGCCGGGTTGTGGAGAGGGCCGAATTTCACGTATTCACGTACCACTTCTTTTACATGTTCATCTATAATAATAGAATCTGTCAATTCTTCCCCACCATGAAGCACACGATGTCCGATAGCATTGATTTCATCCAAGGAAGAAATCAAACCTTTTTCCGGATGTAACAATGCTTCGAAAACATGCTTCATCGCAGCCTTGTGGTCTTTCATTTCCGCTTCCACAAGATATTTTTCGCCATTTACGTTTTGGTTGAGAAAAGAACCTTCAATACCGATTCTCTCTACAATTCCCTTTCCCAAAACCGTTTCATTGGTCATATCGAACAATTGATATTTTAAGGAAGAACTTCCACAGTTAATAACTAAAATTTTCATCATTTTCTCCTTTTCGGCTTATTTTTTTTGATTAATCGCTTGAACAGCAGTAATAGCAACAACACCTACAATATCTTCCGCACTGGCTCCTCTGGACAAATCATTAATTGGAGCAGCAATACCTTGAGTAATCGGTCCGTAAGCTTCCGCCTTGGCAAGATATTGCACCAATTTGTAAGCGATATTACCGGAATCCAAATCAGGAAATACCAATACATTAGCTCTTCCTGCTACTTTGCTGTCCGGTGCTTTGCTTTTTCCTACTTTCGGAATGATTGCCGCATCTGCCTGTAATTCTCCGTCAATTTGATACTGAGGGTATTCTCTTTGTGCAATTTTGGTTGCTTCCACTACTTTATCTACATCCGGATGAGAGGCACTGCCCTTGGAAGAATGGCTAAGCATTGCAATAATCGGTTCTCCACCCACCAAAGATTCAAAAGTTTTGGCAGAACTTCCTGCAATGGAGGCCAGTTCTTCGGCAGAAGGATTTTGATTCAATCCACAATCTGAGAAGATAAAGGTGCCATTTACTCCCAACTCACAGTCCGGTACCGACATAACAAAGAATGTAGAAACAATTTTGGTGCCTGCTGCCGTTTTTAAGATTTGCAGAGATGGACGCAGAACATTTGCGGTAGAGTTGACTGCACCGGCAACCATGCCATCGGCATCTTTCATTTTCACCATCATAACGCCTAAGAATAAAGGATCATTCAGCAGCAATTCCTGTGCTTTCTCTTTTGTCATTCCCTTGCTTTCTCTCAGCTTAAATAACATATCGACATATTCGTCCATTTTTTCAAATGATTTCGGATTGACAATTTTTGCTCCGTCAATCTTTAAATCTCCGGCTTTCGCTTTGATTTCTTCTTCATCACCAATTAAAATAATATTGGCGAGTTTTTGCTCCAAAACTTGTTCGGTAGCGGTCAAGGTACGAATGTCCATTGCTTCCGGCAAAACAATTGTTTGAATTTCCTGTCTTGCTTTTTCCTTAATAATGTCAATAAAACTCATCTTAAAACTCCTTTCAGCTTACGATATTTTCCTACATTTCCTTTGCCAGTGCCAACCTCTTGCATTTTTCCAGCAAAAAACTCCCCGGCAACCCCTTGCCAAGGATTTTATCAATGTTATTGTTAAGTATAGCACAAAAATATCATTATTTCCAGAGAAAATTGTTGGCTTTGTGCATAAATCTGATTCTTTTTAAAGGTATTAACGCTGCCAATGATTACCAAAAGCGAAATTCACTGCAATCTCTTTTCTATCCGGATAAATTCTACTC
This sequence comes from Eubacteriales bacterium, assembly GCA_030535295.1. Taxonomy (GTDB): domain Bacteria; phylum Bacillota; class Clostridia; order Lachnospirales; family Vallitaleaceae; genus W11650. Next base: position 4,041 of record JAUMXK010000042.1, read on the forward strand.
TTTCGCATGTTCCCATTATTTTGCCGTTTTCTATTTTTCTATATTTTCTTATCTTAGAATAATTCTCAATTCTGCCAAAATATGGTATACTGCTTTTAGAAAACGCAAACCGAACAAGGAGTAAGGAGTCTTTCATGAAAGTGGCCGCAATTATAACTGAATACAATCCTTTTCATTTAGGTCATGCCTATCAGCTCTCACAAATCAAGGCAGATTTTGTGATAGTGATAATGAGCGGCAACTATGTGCAAAGAGGTGAGCCCGCTTTACTGGACAAATGGACACGCACGGAAATGGCACTGGCCAATGGTATCGACTTAGTGTTGGAGTTGCCGGCGATTTTTTCTACAGGCAGTGCCGAGTATTTTGCCCGTGGTGCCGTTTTTTTGCTGGAGCAAAGTCATATTGTCAACGAGCTTTACTTTGGAGCGGAACACCCGAATATAAAAGATTTACAGCTCCTGGCAAAATTTTTAAATACAGAATCCCCCGAATTTTCGAAACATTTGCAAAAGCATTTAAAAGACGGAAACTCTTTTGCATCAGCAAGAGCGGCGGCCATCCATGATTGCTTTCCCGACTCCGATTTTTCTTCTATATTAAAAGGCTCCAATAACATTCTGGCAATCGAATACTTACGGGCACTGGATAGCTATCAAAGCAGGATTGCTCCAATATTAATCGCCAGAAAAGGGCAAAACTATCTGGCAGAGCACTATGAACCGGATACTTTCCTTTCGGCTACATCCATTCGCCGTATGGTACAAGAGAAGAAAGAGTCTCTTTTAGCAAAAGCTTTGCCGCAAGAAAGCCATCCATACCTGATTCCTAGTCGAAAAAAAAATCTTGGACCGATTTTTCCGGAAGATATCTTTCCTTTTATCAAACACTCTCTCCTGGCTATGAGTAAAGAAGAGCTCTTGGAATTACGAGAAATGAAACCGGAATTACTAAATCGTTTTTTGGAAAACATTGTTTCTGCCAAGAGCTATGCAGATTTTACAGATTTATGTGTTTCCCGTAATTTTCCTTTATCGAAGGTTAAAAGAGCTTTGCTGGCTGTCTTCTTGAAGCAAAAAGGACCTCAAGAACCGACTCTTTCCAATTCCTATTTGCGGATTCTGGGTTTTCGGCAATCTGCTTTGCCTCTGCTTAGCCATTTAAAAGCAAAGTCTGCTTTGCCTCTCATCAGTAACAACCGGCAAGTGCGGTACTTATCAGAGAGTGCTTATCGCTTGTATCAGGAGAATTTAAACTACGATAGGCTCTATGATTTTATTCAGCAGGAAAAATACCAATATAAAACCCTATCTCCGGAGCAAAGGACTCCTGTGATACATCGGTCCTGAGTGCTCCAAACATAGGGCTCTTTTTTAATCTTTTAAGGCTTCTCTATTGTCTTCAATAATTTCCAACTGATCTAACAATGTTTTTTCAAACTGAGAATAATCGCTGTTGGATCTGGTCAGTAGAGAGGCTATTGTTTTTTGTGCTTTTTCCAGAAGTTCATCGGTATAGCGATAAGCTTCATTTCTGATTTCTTCACTTTCTCTGCGTGCTTGCTCCAGAAGAGCTGCCGCTTGTTCTTCGGCTCGTCTGGTGATTTCATGATCCGCCACCATTGCATTGGCCTTTGCCATAGCTTCTTCTTCAATCACCGCCAATTTATCCTGAGCAATCGACATCATGTGCTCTCTATCATCAATAATGGCATTGGCTCTTTTAATTTCTTCCGGCAGGGTTGTACGAATCTTGGTAATAAACTCATCCATGACATCAGTGCGTACCACTACTTTACCGGATTGAAGTGGCACTTGAAAACAGTCGCTAAGATAGGTTTCCATATCGTCAATTGCTTCTAATACATTATTCATTTCAAACTCCTTATCTTTCTTAATACAGCTTGTTTGGATAGTTCAGGTACCATTTCAGAGATGTCACCACCATAAAATACCGCTTCTTTTACAAAACTGGAGCTTATAAAAGAGTATTTCGCATTGGAAACAAAAAAGACTGTTTCTGTATCCGGTCGTAACAAACTATTGCCTTGTGCTAATTGTAATTCATATTCAAAGTCCGAAACCGCCCGAAAGCCACGAATAATAGCATCGGCCCTTTCACGTTCTATGAAGTGTACCAATAGGCCGGTAAAAGCTTCTACTCTGACATTGGGAAGGTCAATCGTCAATTGGCACAAAAGCTCTTTTCTCTCTTCCAAGTCGAGCAATGATGTTTTATTGGGATTTACCGCAATTGCCACAATCAATTCATCCGTCAACTTTGAGGCTCTTTCGATAATGTCCATGTGTCCGTAAGTCGGCGGATCAAAGCTTCCCGCATATACTGCTTTCTTCATCTTTAGGCTCCATTTCCATAACGCATAAAAATATACTGGTTTGTCTTGAATATTTTTGATTTTTCAATCCATATTGTATCATATTTTTCCAAAAAAGAAAAGTCCAAACCGCTGATTGTTTCCGCAATAATGAGGGCATCTTCCGAAAGCATATCTTTTTCCACCAAAAACTCAATACTTTTTTGGTAAAACTCCGCTTTTTCATAGGGCGGATCCAAAAACACCAAATCAAATCGGACTTTTTGAATCGCCATTTTCGGTAATGCCACAATAAAATCTCCGAAATACAATTTCGCATGATTCATCAATTTTGTTTTATTCAAATTTTCTTTCATAATCTCGAAAGCAGCTTGATTTTTTTCACAAAAATACGCTTCCGAGGCTCCACGGCTCAAAGCCTCTATTCCAAGACCACCGCTGCCTGCAAATAAATCCAATACCACTGCATCATATACTTCGTGTTGAATCATATTGAACAACGTTTCTTTCAATCTATCCACGGTCGGTCTGACCAAATCTCCCTTTGGTGCTTTTAAGGGGATTCCTTTTGCAATTCCTGATACCACTCTCATAATTTCCTCTTTTCTTTTTACTTTTTACCGGTCTTAAATAGATAATATCTGGCGGTCGCCCCCATAATACAAAGTCAGATACTCCTGTCGCACTTTTGAATCTTTTATCTCCGGTGACAGGCTTTGTACTAATTCCAATATCGGTAAATCCTGATACAAATCCGCCAATTGTAACATCGGCATACCATGCTGCTTAATGCCGAAAGCATCACCGGGACCTCTCATTTTCAGGTCGTACTCTGCAATCTCAAACCCTGAGCCATGCTCCGCTACAAATTGCAGTTTTTCACGAATGGATTTGTCCTTGCTTTCTGAGAGAAAGATACAGTAACTTTGCCGATTACCCCGCCCCACTCTGCCTCGCAGCTGGTGCAGCTGTGCCAAACCGAATCTCTCTGCATTCTCAATCAACATAATACTTGCTCTCGGAACATTAACTCCCACTTCTATGACAGTCGTGGAAATCAAGATTTCAAGCTCTCCCTTAACAAATTTCTCCATCACTTCTTCTTTTTCTTCTTGACCACCGTACAAATAGGCGATTTTCAAATGCGGATATTTCTTTTGCAACTCCTCGGCATAACTGATGACTCCGGTCAATGCCAACTCTTCATTGTCTTCAATGGCAGGGCATACAATGTATGCTGCCGCTCCCTGTCGTACTTTCTTTTCCATAAACTGAAAGATTCTGTTTCTGGCTTTGCCGTCCCGCAAATATGACTGAATCGGCAAGCGTTCTGTCGGCATGGATTTTATTACCGAAATATCCATATCCTGATAGAGAATCAATGCCAATGACCTCGGAATCGGAGTTGCACTCATGACGAGGACATGCGGTAATTTTTCCGTCTGTCCTTTTTGGCTCAATCTTTCTCTTTGCATTACACCAAAACGATGCTGCTCATCTGTAATTACCAAGCCTAAATTTCGATAGACTACTTTCTCCTGAATCAAAGAATGTGTTCCAATTAACAAATCAATGTGTCCCGATTGCAAGTCGGCGTATCTCTCTTTTTTCTGTTTGGCACTGTCCGAGCCTAAAAGCAAGCCAATTCGAACTCCTAAAGGCTCCAGCTTATCCTTGGCATCCAAAAAATGTTGTCTGGCAAGCACTTCTGTCGGTGCCATAAGTGCAACCTGACAGCCACTTTCAATTGCCATCAGTGCTACGGCAAAGGCAACTGCCGTCTTGCCGCTTCCAACATCTCCCTGTAGCAATCTCTTCATACGATAGTTTCCGGACATATCTGCTGCAATACTTTCTATGGCTTTTTTCTGATCTGTCGTAAGCGTAAAGGGCAAGCTGTTCACAAAACGGTTTTTCAGCTGCATCTTAGCGATTGGAAAGTCATTTTTCTCTTTTTGCCCTTTGACAAAGCCTGCCTGAAAAAAATAAAACTCATCAAACACTCGTCTTCTTCTGGCCATTTCTATTTCTTCTCTGCTTCCCGGAAAATGAATGGCACGAAAACTTTCGGCTAGCGAAAGTAGATGATATTTACGGCAAAGCTCTTCTGAAATATAATCCGGAATCTCTTCTGACCTCTCAAGAACCTGCTTTAAATACTGTTTGAGTTTCTTTTCACTAATGCCCTTACGAACGCTGTATCTGGCCACTATCGGATTATTTTTCAAGTCTTCCCAGTCCTCTTCCGACAGGACAGCAGGGTTGGTCAGGCAAAGTTCTCCATTCTTAAAAAATGGCCTACCTTTCAGAATCATCACTCTTCCCACCGGCATGAGCTTTGCCAAATAAGGTTGACGAAAGTAATTAATTTTGACACGGCGATTTTCCTCATCTGCTGCATAGAAACTAAGTAGGGAAAGCTTTCCGAAATACTGCAACTTGGCTTTGCTGACAATCTTCAGGTGCAAAAAATTATCGACTCCCATTTTCAAGTCACTAACCTTTGTCAAGCCTTGAAAAAAATCATAACTCTTGGGATAATAAGTTAATAAATCGTAGGTATTTACAATCTGCATTTCTTGCAAAATGGCCTCTGTTTTACCGCCAACACCCTTTAATTCTCTTACCGGTATATTCATAGCTCCTCCTTCCCACTTAGTCACCCGTCTCCAAAGACATCACTAAAAGCTCTGTGTCACTGTTTTTATTCACACTAATTCACGAAAAAGCAAGCTTTGGAAAAAGCTTGCTTTTGATTACAATTATTTCTTTTCAATGTACTTATTCTACCGATACAAAGTAGTAATACAGCGGTTGACCGCCATATTGCAACTCCACATCCGCATCCGGATAATTGTTTCTTAAAAAGTCCGCCATTTTTTCCGCTTCCTCTTCCGAAACATCCTCCCCGTAGTACAGGGTAATAATTTCTGCATCATCCTCAGCTAAGTTGGCAATCAGTTCTTTGACCGCATTGTCCACATCTTTGGCAACAGCCACAATTTTATTTTCACCAATAGCAATAATGTCACCGGTTTCAATGGACTTTCCTTCCAGTTGAGTATCACGGACTGCATATGTGACTTGACCGGATTTTACAGCTTCCATGGCTTCCAACATGATTTCCTTGTTTTCTTCGGCTTCTGTACCTTCTTCAAAAGAAATCATAGCACTGACCCCTTGCGGAATGGTCTTGGAAGGAATCACCACAATCTTCTTATCCTTTACCAGATGTACCGCCTGCTCGGCAGCAAGAATGATGTTTTTGTTGTTCGGCAAAAGGAAAATCGTATCGGCATTAATTTTCTTAATCGCCTGCAGGAAATCATCTGTACTTGGATTCATGGTTTGTCCGCCGGTAATGACCACATCCACACCCAAATCCTTAAATACCGCATCTATTCCCTTTCCGGCCGATACTGCTACAAAGCCGTTTTCTTTTCTCTCTCCGGATGGCAATTCTTCTTTTTCTTCGGTCACTTTCTCCGCCATTTCATGACTGTGCTTGATTAACTGCTCACTATGCTGAATTCTCATATTCTCAATCTTTAAATTTGACAAATAACCAAGAGTCAAACCCTTCTGCAATGCCAAGCCCGGATTTTCAGTATGTACATGAATCTTAATCAAATCTTCATCGCATACCGCCACAATGGAATCTCCAATGGTTTCCAAATATGCCTTTAATGCTTCCGAATCTTTCTCATTATCCGCACCTTCTTTGGTATTGATAATAAACTCAGTACAATAGCCGAATTCAATGGATTCATTCGCTTCTTGCAGGACATGATTCATTTCTCTGCTTGCCGTCTTCGTTTTTTCGCCAAAGTCAAAAGAAACTTCCCCACCATTTTCCAACGTTCTCAACGCTCCTTCTAAAATATAGATAAGTCCTTGTCCGCCGGCATCTACAACTCCCGCTTCTTTTAAAACCGGCAATTGGTTCGGTGTATTATCCAAAACTTTTTGTCCATGCTCCAATACTTTTTTGAAATTTTCTAAAATATCATTATTTTCCAGTGAGACTTCTGCCGCTTTGTCAGCCAAACCTTTGGCAACCGTCAAAATGGTGCCCTCTTTTGGCTTCATTACCGCCTTATATGCAGTTTCAACACCTTTATTCAAGGCATTGGCAATAATAATGGCATCCAATTCATCATGATTTTGTACTTCTTTAGCAAATCCACGCAGGAGTTGTGATAAAATAACACCCGAGTTGCCTCTGGCCCCACGCAAAGAGCCCGAAGAGATTGCTTTGGCAATCGCCTTCATATCATTGTCATCTACTTGCTCCACTTCACGAGCTGCCGATAAAATAGTCATTGTCATGTTGGTTCCTGTATCTCCGTCCGGAACAGGAAATACATTTAATTCATTTACATATTCTTTTTGTACTTCCAATTGCTTTGCACCTGCTAAAAACATATTTTTGAAAGTTTTAGCATTTATTTTTTGAACCTTCATTCCATCCTCCTGCTTATTCATCTACCCGAACACCCTCAACAAAAACATTGATTTGCTTTACTTTCATTCCGGAAAACTTCTCTAATTTGTACTTCACCGTACTAATCAGGTTTTCCGTAACTGCTTTGATATTAATGCCGTATTCTATGATAATATGGAAATCTACGGTAATTTCATTGTTTTCAATTACGACATTAACACCCTTTGCTAAAGAGTTTCGGCTAAGCAGTTTTACAATACCGTCTTTAAAACTGACCATTGCCATTCCGACGATGCCATATAATTCAATTGCGGACAAGCCGGCAATCTGTGCAATTACTTTTGTATCAACAACCACAGAACCCAACTCTGTCGTATATTTCATGCTCATAATGACCTCCTTATTTGGTATTATCTTCCATAGTATATCATACTTTTAAAAAAAGGCAAATATTTTCCGTTGTTATACATAAATTTTTTTATGCATTTTACCGATTGATAATGCTCATGATTTCTTGCACCACTTCTTCTATGTTTTTATCAGATGTTTCTACCTCAATGGCATCTTCTGCTTTACGTAGGGGAGATTCCGCACGGTTTTGATCTCGTTCATCTCTTTCTATAATTTCTTTGATAATGGTCTCCAAATCCGATTCGATTCCCTTTTCCGCCAACTCCTTATGCCTTCTCAATCCTCGCACTTCCGGACTGGCCGTTAAAAATATCTTATATTCCGCCTCCGGTAGCACAACTGTTCCAATATCTCTACCATCCATTACAACGGATTGTCTGCTTGCGATTTGCTGCTGCAACTTTACCATCGCTTGTCTGACCTCTTTTATGGTACTGGTTTTGGAAGCCCTGTCACCAATTTCCTGTGTTCTTATGATTTCACTGATATCTTCATTATTTAATAAAATCTTCTGCTTTCCTTCTTCGTATTGCAACTGAATGGAAGCGTTATTGGCCAAAGCAATCAGTTCCTGACGATGTAAAGCAATGTCCTCTTCGCTATGCAGAACAATTCCTTGCCTTAGCGAAAGCAATCCGATTGCCCGATACATGGCTCCGGTATCAACATAAATAATTTGTAATTTTTCGGCTATTCTTTTGGCAATCGTGCTCTTTCCTGCTCCTGATGGCCCATCAATTGCAATTTGCATCACAGCTTTCCCCCAATCCGGTCTTAGTGCCTTGGCATCTTCCAAATACACATGTGTCACTTCGTTCTTTTCCACATGCATCAGGACACGAATACAACGGCTCAAACTATTTTCTACTTCCATTTCAGTATAGCAAGCCATGGCTGTATCTGTCAATCCCATATTGCGAACCGCTTTAGCCGGATAGACTTTGGTCAAATCACCGGTGGCAGAAAAGAAAATCGATACAATTTCTTCTTCTTTCAAATCATTTCTTTGCATAATCGTACGAATCAGTTTCTCTGTTTGTTTCAAGATTTCCTGCTCGGTATTTTCCTTGACCGTAATCGCTCCTCGAATTGCTTTCATTCGTTATTCCTCCTCTACCTGTTGAATGCCTGCCAAGTAACCGGTGGAAAAGGCGATTTGCAAATTAAACCCTCCGGTTAACGCATCCACATCCAAAATTTCACCTGCCAGAAACAGATTCTTTACTTTTTTACTTTCCATCGTTTTGGGGTTAATTTCCTTGACACAAACACCGCCCCGAGTAATAATCGCTTCTCTAAAAGGACGCACCGCTTTTACCCGAAACTGTAAATTCTTCAGTAGAGATAAAAAAGACTGCCTGTCTTTCTTACTCATTTCACTTGCCTTCTTTTGCACATTGATTCCACTTCTTTGAATCAGGGGTTGAAAAAGAGAATCCGGCAAAAATGGCTTCAGCACTTCTCGTACCGTACCCGTTCGATGATTTTCTATTTCTCTTAAAAGCCTTGCATCCAGTTGTTCCTGACTAAGAGCCGGTTTTAAATCCAGCGATATCCAAAGCTCCTCTTTTTTTTCTTTCGGCAAATAACTGGAGGCCGACAACGTCAATGCTCCTGATAAGCCAAAACGTGTAAACTGTACCTCTCCCTGCTCCTGATACAGACTCTTACCATCTGCCTTTAAGGTCAAGCCGACATTTTTCAGTAAAAAGCCGGCGGCTGCCACAAAATCTTGCTCTTCGGTTTCTATCGGTGCTAGGCCAGCTACAGTCGATTCTACCCTATGCCCTGCTTTTTCAGCCCAATGGTATCCATCTCCGGTAGAGCCGGTCGCAGGATAGGCCAGTCCACCGGTAGCCAAAACTATCCTTTTTCCGAGAACCGTTTCTCCATTTGCCAAATAGACTCCTATCGCCCTTTTTCGTCTTTCCTCTTTCTCGCTCGGCAAAGCATCCTCCACTCTTTCTTCTTCTAATATAATATCCTTCACCTCCGTATGCTTCCAAACCGTTACCCCGCTTTGAGAAAGACCCTTATCCAAAGCATTCAGTACATCCACCGATTTGTCGGAAACCGGAAATACTCTCTGTCCCCTTTCTACTTTGAGTGGGCAACCCAATTCTTCAAAAAAAGCCATCAATTGATGGCTTGTAAATGTATTGAGTGCTCCATAGAGAAACTTGGCATTGCATGGGATATTTTTTAAAATGATTTCCGGCTCTACCGCATTGGTCAGGTTACATCTTCCTTTCCCAGTAATATAAATTTTTTTACCGATTTTCTCATTCTTTTCCAGCAGCAGAACTTTCTGTCCTTGCCGTGCAGCGACAATTGCCGCCATCGCACCGGCTGCCCCTCCGCCAATGACAAGGCAATCCCAATTACTTTTTCTTTTCATGGACACTTCCTTTTAAATAGCCCGAAGTTAAATTATTCGAACCTAAATCTTCATATACCTGATATTCCTGCCAAATATTTTCCAGTTGTTCCAAACTATCAATAATACGGTCTTTTCTTTTCAAAGACATAGCTACAATAATAGCATTCACGACACTCAGCGGAGCCACCAGAGAATCAACCACAGAAGCCATTTCTGTACTGGCAAATAATGCCACATCGGCAAATTCTAAGCTTGGTGATTGGTCGCAGTCCGTCAAAGTAATGACCTTCGCTTTCTTTGACTGGGCAAAAGAAAGAGCTTGCAATGTTCTCTTGGAATAACGTGGAAAGGTAATTCCGATTAAAACATCCTCTTCATTGATTCTTCTCAAATTTTCAAAAATTTCAGTACTGCTATTACTATTGATGACCTTAACATTATCAAACATCAAATTAAAGTAAAATCCCAAGAAATTTGCCAATGCCGCACTGGCTCTAACCCCTATAATATAGCATCTTCTTGCATCCAAGATGTACTGAATGGCTTGGTTGAAATCATCTTCCCGCATTTCATCCAAAGTTTGTTTGATTCTTTCACGGTCAATGGTAAGGACATGCCTAAGCACATTTCCTTCTTCAATTTGGTCTTCCGTCACTTCCACTCTTTGCATGGATGTCATTTTCGTTCTGGCGGTTTCCTCCAAAGCTCTTTGAAGTTTGGGATATCCCTCGTAGCCAAGCTCATTGGCAAATCGCACTACTGTCGATTCACTCACTCCAACGACTTGTCCCAATTTTGAAGCGGTCAGATATACCGCTTTGTCATAGTGGTTGACAATGTAGTTTGCCAATAACTTTTGTCCCTTGCTTAACTCCGAATACTTTTCCTGAATTCGAGATAAAATATCATTTTCTCTTAACATACTGATTTTACGCCTTTCTAATGAAGTCATTCGGCTTTCGCACAATCAAAATGAATATTAATCTATAGAAACTTTCATTTTCCATTATATCCTATTTTCTTTTTAATCGCAACAACAAATTGTTTCAGTTTATTTTCAAAGGTTGAAACTGTGTTCTTTATTTTTCCTTGATATTTTTTCAAAATAATTTTTGCAAGAAACAAAAAGCCAAACATCAAAGCAAGAATAATTCCGGAGCGAATCGGATTCTTCATAAAATCCGAAATATTATAGCCGATGATGCTAAGCAAGAAAATCATCACTGCTTTTCCGGAAACTACCGCCATGGTAAACTCTCGTTTTCTAATATCCGATAAGGCAGCCAAAGCCGATACCAAAACGGATGGCGTAAAGGGAAAAGAAAAAAGTAAAATCAAAGGGAAAATTCCCTTCCCCAAAAACCATTCCTGAAATCTTTTGTATTCCTTTTGGCGGTTGAGCCAAGGTATTAAGCGATTTCTTCCCAGCTTACGAATCAGCATATACATTAACACTGTACCAATGCAAGTTCCGATATAGGATAAAAAATACCCCATGCCAAAACCGAACCCCATAATATTAATGGTCACTAAAAGAGCCAACGGCAGCGGCGGAAAAAAAGCTTCAATCATAGCAATCAAGATTCCTGCCACAAATCGAAACGGTCCAAGACCATCCATAAAAGCCACCCAGAATTCCGGCTGACTAATCATTTTTATCCATTCCCACATACAGATACCCCTTCTCTTTCTGATAATATACACTATTTCTATTATTTTATCATACTGTACGTGTTTTCACCATGCATTTAGTCCAACTATAATATTTCTAATCTATCTTTAACGGAATTTCCTCTTCCCACGCCCATCCCATCGACACAATCCACATAAATTTTCCCTCCTTACGGAATCCTTGGTTTTTTCAGTTTGCGAATTGATTCCAAATACTTTTCCCAACTCTCCTGCAAAGCCGGAATCCGGTCAATCAACTGTCTGGCATTCAAAAAATGATACAATCTCTCTTTTAAGTAAACCGGTGTTTCAACTGCAAGTTGAATCTTCCAAAGCGGATGATAATCCATACTGAATTCTAAAGCCGAGATTTTTTGATTGACCTCAATCTCTTTCGGATAAATCATTCTCTTTTGTAATCGTTTCTCCAATTCTCGCACATTATAAACATTTTGCCTCTGATTTCCCATCTGCTCTACCCACTCCATACAAACCAAAGACATTGTATAAGTGTCATACACCACAATTCCCAATCGGAGCATAAAAAATATCAAAAAAAAGCATAGCGGAAAAATAATGGCCGATTCTACTGTCACAGAGCCTTTATTTTTTTTGAGTTTATTTGTTTTCGTTTTTTCTCTTTGATTTCTCTCCACTTCCACCAGACCTTCCCTTATTTTTGCTTTTGACAATGTTTACACTCTACCATACCTTTTTCCTGTGCATCCTGTAAAGAAATTTCTATGACTTGATGATGAATGGCACTGCACATTTTGTCTGCATGGTAGCTCTTGCTATTCTTAGTTTTATACACCAAGTCTCCAAAATGCTTTCCCTTCTTTTGGCAGATTTTACATGGTTCGGCATTTGTTAAACTGCCTTTTTCATACTGCATCGGCTCTGCATAAATGGTAAAACATTTTGGATTGGTGTGATAAACTTTTCTTTTCTCTATGACATATACGGTTTGAGCTTCTTCTTCCTGTTTTTCCTCCTCTTCTTCCTTGTAGTCCTCTCCCTGATAACGCAAAATATTACCGACATAGCTTTCCACATAAATCGGCTGTAGAATTTCAACTTCTTTCAGAAAAGGGAGTTTTAGCGGAAAGTCATAAAGATAACTGACATAAAACCTCGAAGCCTTAAAATCATACATATAGTTCCCAGACAAAAGACTGAGACGATTGCTGTTAAACTTTGGGTTTCTCTTAAAATACGAGCTAATTTTCCCTTTGATGTATTGATCAAAAAATAATCTGCTGAAAAACACCGTAGCCTCACTTTTGGCAATCTTCGCACCATTTTCCGGAATCTGGGAAATATCCTCCAGCAACTGTTTGGTCAAGTCTATCATTTCCTGATAGCCTTTTTGTGCTTGTCCTTCTTTCTCCCCCGAAAAGGATATCATAGTCTGATAATCTTTTGCGTATTCCGTCAGCTTAGGTGCCGTCAAATTCTGTTTTTGATAGCTGTGATGTGCAATTAAGTCCGATAACTGTAAATGATAAAAGGCATAACCGTCATACGATAAATGTTTGGCAGCCTCTACACTGGCTTTACCTATTTGATAATCCGTATGAATATAAGTAATAAAGCCGAACAAAGCCATAAAAGTATAAAAAACAATCGGAATTATCAGTGCAGCTTCTATCGTTACCGATGCTTTACGCCTCATTCATATCCCCCCTCCGTCACCGTTTTAATTCTATACTTGTCTTCCAGCCATTCCGAAAACACAATTTTATCCCCCAAGCGGAAGAAAAGTGGTTGATAGGTCGCTTCTACCTCCATCCGGAATTTTCTCTCACAATTCAAAAGGTAAAAGTCCTGTCCATAGAGCTGCTTGTTCTGCTGAATCAAATCCATGGCTCTCAGCCATTTGACATCATCCGAAACAAAATCCACCAACAAGAATAAACGTAAGTAATCCACATAATTCATACCGATATATTCCCGAATATCTTTTTTACCTGTATTATTATTGGCAGGTTTGTTTTCCAATTTTCGACTGATTTTTTCCTTGATGGCAGCTCTGTGCTTCTTGATTTGCTTCTTGCCCATTTTCTTCACATCTTCCCCTATTTCAAAAATCTTCTTTTTCAATGCCGTTTCCGCCTTTTCCTGGCTTTCCGCTAAAAATTCCTCAATACTGCTTTGAGCACCCGAAAGCACTTCTTCTATTTTCTCTATTTTCTCCGTATAATTCTTTTGGATTCTCTCATTTACTTCATTCTCTATCTTCCCGAAGGTTTGATTTATAATTTCATCCGCCTGCTTTTCCGGAAGACCGAGGGCTAGCAATTTTTGTTTTGTTTCATGCTTGGCATTCTCATAACCGTTGATTTGCTTTGCCAATCCTTCTTTGACAACGGCTTGCACATTTTGCTGCAGATAAGCAATCTCCGAATGAATTTGTCTCACCTGCTCCGACACACCATTGTCCAAATGATAACGCAAATCCGTCGCCCAACCGGAAGTCGCCTGATTGATTTCCTGAGAAAATCTCTCCACTCCTTTTTCTAAATACCGTTCGGCCTCTTCTGCGACTGCATCCACACTCTCCAATGCCAAGTTTGCTAATCCTCCTGCAAAAGAGGTATACCAAGTATTTGGAGTTTTTATCATCGGTACCCTCTTTCCCCGAAACAGCATAAAAATATCTGCTGAAGTCTCAAGGGATGCCCACAATGTAACAATAATTCCTGTCAGCACCACACTGCCTGCCCCCAAACTCCACCATCCTGCTATCGTAGTAGCCAGCGACTGAACAAAAGCCATCTTGGTGGCATCCGATAATAGAGCAATGATATTAAAAGCAATTCTTGCCGCAAATAAAGCTCCAACCATCTTGAGCTGATTAGCCCTTTCATCATCTCCAAACAGCAAATATTCCAGTTCGCCTTTTCTTGCATGAGCACTCTTAGCATAGCCGGAAATCGCCAGCTCATCCTCGGATTGCAGAGCAAAATGAGAAAAAACCTGAAAGTAATACTCATTCAACAGCATTTCATCGGTGACGTTTTGAAATGCTTCAACCAATCGTTCCAATTGACTTCCGGAAACCGCAAAACTTCCACCGGACGGAATCTCTATTAACTTCGACGGCAAATGATTTTCATTGATGATTTTTGTATCAAGCCACTCCAAACTCTCCTCAATTTTACTATCTATATTTGCATCCATCTTTTTTTGATGATTTCTCAAATCTTCTTCTTTTACTGTGCTTTGGCTCTCGCTATAGCCTTGGTAAGACATCGGAAAATAAAAATGACTTTCTTCCTTTAATATATCTTCTTTCGCCTTTTCTCCTTCCTCAAAACCCTTGTCTTCCCATTCCTTTCCCCCTCTGATACTGTTCTCATACTGCCGGATTCGCTGCATCATTTGAATACAATAGTTACTTAAGAAACTGATATTTTTTAAATAATCTGCCTTTTCTTCCGCCAACTTTTCTTTCAAATACTTGAAATTACCGATACGACTCAAACTGTTCTCCACATCACATCTTTGTAGTACACTTTCCACTTCATGCCTGATACTCGTCTTTATCAGATGGCTGATATCGGCCTTTTCCAGCTCCTCTAAAAAATCTTTCAGCTTGGGAATACTGTCCTCATAATGCTCTAAGATTTCTCCTGCCATTCTTTCTGCATTTTCGTATTGAAAGATTAATTCACCATACTTTTTTCGTAGCACCTCAAATTCTTTCCTGTTCTCCTCCAGCTCACGGCTTAATTCCATATTGGCTCTAGCCTTTTGAATAAAATTCCACTCCTTCGGAAAAGGCAAAAACTCATCCACGATGGCAATACCGCTTTGCGAAAGCGACTCTGCCTCTGTCATGACTGTTTCCGCCGAAAAGAAATTATCCATGATATCATTTCTTAGCTGATCCGGCAAATCTCCTTGTTTTTGCAACTCTTGCTGTTTCCTGTATTTCTCTTCTTCCGTAGTACAAAAATGATTAACACCGGTTCTTATCGCCATGGCCTGATTGGTTCTGGCATTTATCTCCACGCCATCCAAATAAAGATATAGTTTCAAAGCTTTATTATCGGCTTCTACGAAATCCTTTAAAACTTCTTCCTTTTTCTTTAGCCATTCTTCTGCCTTTTGACTTTTCTGCCATACTTTGATTTTTTCCAGCCATGGCTCTGCTAAAATAAAGGGAATCTTATCTCTCACGAATAAAATCGCTTCTTTTTGCGCCGAGCGAAAATCTTCAATCACCAGCTCCTGTTTTTTGTGTTTGTACTCATAATCCGCTGCTTCGAAAATACGGTAGTACTTGTTCTTATTTTTGGGCACATTCAAAAAATCCTGAAAATAATGAATCATGGCTCTTGTTTGAAAGCCTGTTTCAAAGGTGTTTTTCAGTATATGTTCCCGATTGCTGCTTGTTTCATCATAGAAAAGTAAGCCATATTCTTCAAAAATATCTACCGAATAATCTGCCTGCATATTATGAATGGCAAGTCTGCTAATTTGCTCTTGTTTTGCATAAAGGTATTGAATCCGATAGGCCTCTACCATTCCCAAGGCAAAACTGACCAAAACCAAATAAATGATTGCTGAAAATATTGTAACGCTCCCTTTTTTCTTCATTTTCTCACCTGTCAAGCCTCTCTTTTCCCTCAAGTAAATACTTGCCCTCTCTATAGCAATAAATCGTTCGTCACCAAAGCTTTCTTCTATCCTACCAATTCGGTAAAAAAAAATCGTCCACAAATTGCGGAATCCGGTTAATTTTTTCTTTGTATTCCATTAAAATTTGATTAGAGATTGAGAGCGTAAAAAAAGCTTGCCATGTAAGCTCTTATTTTACAGTCAACTTTTTAAATTCATAGCACACTCCGGTATTCGCAAAGCGAGTAAAGCCAAATTTCTACATCTTTTGGCTTTTTTCCATTTTCCGGTATTTGAAGAAAAGCAGAACAATTATTGCTGCACTTGCCGTTATTGCTTCCGCAAAATATCCGTATTCTAAAACCAGACCTATCAAAATTTGTCCAAGCGGTAATAATATATAGGCTGCCATTGACCTTAGTGCAAAGACTCTGCCTAACAATTCTTTTAATGTGTTTTTTTGCATCAAGGTATTTGTCAAGACTTGCATTACTCCCATACCGACACAAGCCAGTACCGCTAATCCTGCCGATAAAAAAATAATTTCCTTTTCTCCTAAACCGCCTTTTTGAAACATCATCAGACCGGTTCCCAAACCGGCAATAGTAAGCCCCGACAATAATATTATATTTCCATACACCCTTATTTGCCTACTTTCTTTTACTACCCGTACTAAAAAAAGCGATCCGATGATTGTTCCGATTCCCATTAAAGTATGAATAAGAGAAAATGTCCATTCATCAACTTTCAGCACACTCCTTAACACATAAGGATAAGCCACCATAAAAACCGGGGAAAAGGTAAAATTCATGCCGACAGCAACAAGTATCAGCATCAACAAAACTTGATTTTTCTTGACTTCCTGCATTCCTATTTTAAATTCTTTCAAAAAATTGGCTATCTCCAAATGAAATCTTCTTTGTTCACCTCTCTCATGATAGACAATAAAACATTCGCTGACTGCCGACAATATAAATGAAATTCCGTTTAACAAAAACACCATCTGCAACGTTACTTTTGAATAAAGAAAAGCTCCAATTAAAGGAACCATCAAAAAAATCAAGCTGCTGATACCGATTCCATACGAATTGGTTTTTATGTATTCCTTTTCTGCAACTATAAAAGGAATAATTGCATTGACGGTCGGTTGAAACATCGCAGAAATGGTACCCAGACATAGTGCAAAGACATATATTGCTACTGTATTTACCTCATATATCGAAAAAAGGCCAAAGAAAAAAAGGCAAATCATCCCACTGCAAAAGTCCAATATTATCAAAAGTTTTTTCTTGCTAAAATAATCAATTATGCTTCCGATAATTGGCGAAACTATTATTTTCGGAATGGCAAACAATGCCAGTACGAGTGCAAACATCAAACCGGATTTTTTCCACGACAAAAGATAAAAAGCCAAATAAAACTCCTGTATCCCGCTTCCCAATTCCGATGTCCATTTTCCAATCAATAACAACCATAAATTTCTTTTGGAAGTCTTATCTGCTTGCATAGAAAATCTCTTCCTTTCCATATTCGTTACCGCATCTGACTTTTAAGCGACAATCTCAAACAACTTGTTTATTCTTTATATTTCAGAATTTTATCTCTTGTTTCCATAATTGTACGCATATTATAGCATCTTTCTAAAAATAGTCAATATTTTGAGCGCCTTACAAAACTTTCCCTCTATCTACCAATCAAAATTCTCATAAGCTTAAACTCAATCTGTCTGATACACAGGTACTTGTAAGTTAGTTGATGTAGGTCTTAGAAAAAATATTTACAACATTGGTTTGGAAAGAAACCACAAAACCAAAAGAGCATTGAAAAATGGTTTCATTATCATTTTTCAATGCTCTTATTTATCTTTTATATCTTCTACGTCTTTTCTTTTTGAGGATGTCTTCTACTTCTTTTTCATATTTTTTTTCTTTTTGGCGTTCTTCTTTGGACTTTACTTTTAATTTAATTGTTTCGACCGGTATATCCGTATCTTTGAACTGATTCTTATTGGAGCGAATCGTCGACCACACCAAATAACCGACCGCCAATGCCGTGATAACCGTAACGCCGATATAAAATAAAACTTCTGCCATGCTTAACGCACGTAAATTGAAAAATGAAAATTCACTTACTTCTTCCGCTTCCAGTATGCCAAGCCATTTATTAAAAATAAACAAGTTATTCAATACCATTGTCATATTTTCCCCTTTCCTATCTCAGCGTAATATCAAAAAACCGTTATGAATAATGTTTCTACATCAATCATAACGGTTCTTACGGAGAAGGAGGGATTTGAACCCTCGCACCGCGTTAACGATCTACTCCCTTTCCAGGGGAGCCCCTTCAGCCGCTTGGGTACTTCTCCAAGATAAACGGAGAGGAAGGGATTTGAACCCCCGGCTCCTTTCGGAGTCACTAGTTTTCAAGACTAGCTCCTTAAGCCACTCGGACACCTCTCCATCTTTTCTGCTCACAAGCACTAATGTAGAATATCATAAAGCCTTATAACTGTCAAGACATTTTTTTATTTTTTCAAAGCTTTTTTACCGCTTTTTTATTTTAGTTAATTCCCAAAGTAAGTTCTAGGTTTAAGGTCTGACTGGAACTTAGGT
>JAUMXK010000043.1 GCA_030535295.1 Eubacteriales bacterium
CAAACTTAGTGCAACTTCTAGCCCTACTAGAACTTACTTTGAAAATTTACCTAATAGAGAAATTTTTACCGTTTTTTTACTGAACTTTTTTACGGAACCTTTTACATCACATACCGGCGAAATTGCAGGCCGAAAACACTACTGTATCGAAATGTTCGCATATGCGGAATGGCTTCATACTCCAGATTGGTTTCTGCCATATATTCCCGAAAATATTCCATCATTGGCGCTGTTTCTTCCTTCGAAAACTTCGTTAAAGATTCCTCCATCGTTTGTAAGTATTCCTGCTTGGTCATTCTACTTCCCCTTTCCAAATGTTATCAATCCCTTTTTTATATTCTTCCCATTCCAAGCTCAAAAAGACCAATTGCTCGTTTCCGCTTGGGGTAATTCGATAATATTTTCTGGTTCTTCCTTGATACTCCTGCTGATACGTTGTCAAAAAACCGCTATCTACCAACTTCTTCAAAATCGGGTAAAGTGTAGCTTCCTTCAAATTGGCAATACACTTGAGCCTTTGGCTGATTTCATAGCCATAAGAATCCTCCCTCTGCACCATTGCCAATATCAGAAACTCAATCATTACCGCCGGTAATGGATAATACAAAGCGACCTCCTTTCCGGAATTAAACCGTAGACAAACCATATTTTCTCATATATATAAATTATATATATGAGTCATTAAATTGTCAAGCAAATTCCAATCCCAAAATAAAAGCAACAAGCCGGATGATAGATACGAGAGTACGTATCATGCGGTTTGCTGCTTTTTTGTTTTTTCAACTATATTTTCAGTATAATGAAAATTCATAGCTGTCCGGAAAGCCGCTACTGTCAGAAAGATAACTTAGAGGTTATCTAGCTATTCGCCATCGTTTCCAGCGTAAGCTGATTTCCTTCCAGTAATCTACCCTTTTGCATGGTGTAGACTTTATCTGCATATTTTAAGGTATCCAGTTCATGCGAGACCATCAGAATCGCCACACCCTCCTTTTGAATGTTGTGAAAAAGCTCCATCACCTGTCCGGTATTCTCACTATCCAAATCCGAAGTCGGTTCATCCACAATCAGAATCTCCGGATTATTAATCAGCGCCCTCGCCAGTAGCATCCGGCGCAGCTCACCACCCGACAAATTCTGCGGATACTCCTCTGCCAAATCCTGAATGCCCAGCTTATCAAGGTAAAGCATCGCTCTACCATAGCCGTCACCCTCACTCTCATATAAATAATAGGAAAGCATCACATTCTCAATCACATTCAAAGTCGGCAATGCCGAAATTCCTTGCGGCAAAAAGCCGATTTTTTGGTTGCGTAGCTTGGAGCGAAACTTATCACTCTCTTCCCAAATATTCTTATCCCCATAAAAAACCTTGCCGTCCGTCGGTGTTGTCAATCCCACCAGCATATTTAAAAAAGTGGATTTACCACTGCCTGACTTGCCGATAATAATATGAAACTCCCCACTACCGATTTGCAAATCCGCAGCCTCAACCGCATAAAATTCACGGCTACCTCTGGAATATTTTTTACTCAATGCCCTTGCCTCTAATTGCATTATTCATTCTCCCTTAAATTCTGATAGATTTCGCCCTTGGCAATCCGAATCGCCGAAAAAAGAGAGGCCAAAACCGAGCTGAAACACCCAAAACTAAAGCACGCCAAAGCAATTCCCAGCATTGACCAAATCCCCGGCAACAAAAACGGAATCGTCAAACTCTCCGTAATCCTCGGAGTTACAAGCAAAATGGCAACTCCCGCTAAAAGAACCCCCAGCCCGGAGGCATAAACTCCAATAATCAAAGCCTCCAGCAGCACCAGAGAAAACAGCTTCTCCTTGGTGCTCCCCAAAGCTCTAAGCACAGCCAATTCCTTCTTTCTCTCCTGAAAAGATAACATAAACAGCAAGCCAATCACTAGAAGTGCCAACATCCAAAAAACAAGCAAAACAATCTTCACATAATCCGATACCACCTTTAGGTTGGAAGATACCTGATTGACAAATTTCTTGCTGAATACTCCGAAAATACCATCACCGGCAAATTTCTCCGTAATCTCCCTCGCCACCTCGGCAGAATCAAAATTCGGTTTCAGCTTAATCATAACCGTAGACACCAAGCTATTGTCCGCAGAAAGAGGGTGCTCCATAATTCGCTCCGCTTCCTTGGCAAGTTTGATGATGGTATTACGATTCATAAACACCGTAGTATCAAATGCCATACCGGTTTGGCCAAGCTGCCCTGCGACTTGATAAGGCTGATTGAAAAAGCTTAGTTCCTCACCGACCATACCGTTGACACGATAACCGATAATTACTTCTCCATCCTGAAGTCGGTCTGCCATATCCTCTGTTAGCCATGGTTTGATAATAAAATCTGTATCGAAGTCAATCCCGATAATTTGTACCGGATAAGAACAACAATAGGATTTCAACGTCGCCAGATATACCTGGGGCGACATCTTATCAATTCCCTCAATTTGCCCTAATTTTTCCATAGCGTCTGCCGGCAAAAAGAAATTGTTCGGTTCACCGCTCAGTAAAATGCTGTCAATATGCGTATCATAGCCTGCCGGCACAGCCATCACATCTGCTCCCAAACGATGAGACAAACTCTCCATCCCCTTTGACAGCCCCATAGAAAAGATGGTGCCTGCAAAAAGTGCAAAACTAAACAACATCAAAAATACAATTAATATAAAACTCCGTCCGGTCTTTCTGCGAATATTTTTGATGGCCAGACGATACGTACTGATTCTATGATTTTTCATAATGTTTCATTCCATTTTCTGATTTTTGTTCTTTTTCGTTGTCATTTATGATTTCATCTCCCCGCTTTCCCACATTCCTTGCAAACGTTTTCCGGGCTTCTTCTCCCTTATTTCTTCTCTGTAAGAAAGTTGAGAATGAGTCCTCCAATACTCAGCATCCCCATCAGGACAAGAATAACGGTCACTGCCGGTAAGGTAGTGGTTCTGCAAGCCATATCCGGTGCCATGCAAAGACCGATTTGCCAGCCTTGTATCTTCATATGCCCAATCGCTATCATACGGTTTGGCACCACATAACCCAAAATCGTCAAAATAAGGATGGCCGCATAACTGACGGAAATCCATAAATGCCTGCTCAGAAAAAGGGCAATCAAAGAAAATATCGCCATCAACACCGCCATGCCAATCAAAAACCACGCACTGTAATAACAGCTCATGTGTTTGCCGTTTTTCATTAAATGGGTACAGACCGGAAATAAATGAAACGGACTCAGTGCCAAAATGATTGCCAATATGAAAAGAATTGTCGGTATTGCTCGTTTTTTCAAGGTTGCCATAATTTCATCCTTCCGTTCTACTTCTTTGCTTGTTTCAATGCATCTTCCACTGCGCTTTTGAACTCCTTGTAGCTGACGGTCGCCCCGGAAATCGCATCTATTTTATTGACATCCTGATTTTCCACCAAAAGGCTTGGATACTGTGTAAATCCTTGATATGCCAGCTTTGCCAATTCCTTATTCTTGTCATCCAAACCATCGCCATACGTTTCATCTTTGAGCTTGCCGTCCTTACCATAAGACTTCATCGTACATTCGGTAATCTTGTTGCTCTCAATGGTAAGTACCACTTCCATATTGACAACACCCTCTTTTTCGGAATAGGTTCCGGTATAGACACCATCCTTGTAATTCGCTTCTTCACTTTTTTCACTTCCGCCACCGCAAGCTGTTAGCAGCAATACTACCACTAAAATCAACAGCATACTTTTAATTTTCATTCTTTCCACCTCTCAAATCAATATCATCCTTTATTTTTCCATAATCCAAAATAATTTTCCGCTCGCCGGCTTCGCCCACCTTTTGGTCATGCGTTACCACAATGATAGTTGCTCCTTCCTTATGAAGCTGTTTTAAAATCGAAATCACCAGCTCCTCATTCTCTTCATCCAAATTACCCGTCGGCTCATCCGCAAGAATGATTTCAGGAGAATTAATCAAGGCTCTGGCAATGCATACCCTTTGCTGCTCACCCCCTGAAAGTTGACTTGGTAAGTGTTTCGCTCTGTCTGCCAATCCTACTTTGCGAAGAGCTTCCATCGCCTCGGCTTCATCGGGCATGCTATGATAGTATTGAGCCACCATGACATTCTCCAAAGCCGTCAAATAACTAATCAAATGGAATTGTTGAAAAATCAAACCGATTTTATCTCTCCGTGTTTGAGTCAAAGCTTTCGCCTTCTGGTCGGAAATCGTTTCTCCATCCAAAATAACCTTGCCCAAAGAAGGCACATCCATACAACCGATAATATTAATCATCGTGGTCTTTCCCGAACCCGAAGAACCCATGATGGAAAGCCACTCTCCACGGTGAATGGTTAAATTGATATCCGATAAGGCATGCACTGTTTCATAAATCTTGGAAACTCCTTGCAGCTGCAAAATAACTTCTTTTTCCATAAATACCCCTTTCTATTCTCCACGCAGGACAATCGCCGGATGAATATCCAAAACCTTACGTACCGGCAAGATAGATGCCAATGTCGTAATCAATGCCGAAACCAAGATAGTCATCGGTATCAGGCCCCATTGAAAATGAATGGCTCTGCCAAATACATTCAGACTAATCTGCTGCGCAAAGTAAAAACCTAAAACCACACCTAAAATACCGCCCAGTATGCCAAGGATGGCTCCTTCGCCTAAAAACTCTCGGATAATTTTTTCGTTTTCCGCTCCCAAAGCCTTTTTCAGACCAATTTCCTTTCTTCTTTCGGAAATCATAGCCATCATGGTGGTCGAAACGGAAATCATGGTAATAATCAAAACTACAATGGTCACCAAGTAAACCAAGGCTTTCAGTTTCCCAAGGACAATGCTTTGCGATTGGGTAACACGGCGCACCGGTCTAGCCATCATCTCTCTGCTTTGGCCAATTTGCTCGGAGAGAGTATTGAGCTCCTCCGCATCCAGTTCAATACTGCATTCTACCACATCTGCTTCTTCGGGAGCTACAATAATTTCAGACAGTTGATGAATATTCAAAAAGATAAACTCTTCTTCTGCACCGCCCGTGGTGACAATGCCTCCAACTTCCAATTTTTTACTGAAATACTGGTCACCAATCATTCTTTCCTTGTTTTCTTCCGATGATTTGTCCTGAGAGGAGGCAATCGCCTGCTCATGGTACTTTACTCCTTTTACAGTAAAGGTATCGCCAATGTTCAGATTGAGAGTGCGAGCAATCTCTTTGCCGATGATTGCTCTACCAGGCTCATCATTTTTCACCCATTCCCCTTCCATATACCAAAAAGGACTGTTCTTTTTGGCCTCTTCCAAATCAGTGCCTGCCAAAATATACGGCTGCTCGTTAATTCGAGTGGTATAATAGCGATAAGGTGCCATACCGACAATCTTATCTTCACCGATTTGCTCTCTTACTTCTTTTAGCTCGGTCAGACTGATTTTGGCATCTCCCTTAGGGAGCAATGCCAAATTCGCTCCATAAGAACGAAACTCCTTACCAAGTTGCCTTGGAATATCATAATAAATGGTCACCAGTCCCGACAAGATAGTCGCTCCGATAGTAATCGCCAACAAGGCAATCAGCATTCGAGAACGTCTGCGCAGTAAGGAGCTGATAATCATGCGTAAATACATCTTTTGCTTTGTCATACTTCCTCCTTACTTACCATGCAATACTTCGGTCGGCTTGAGTTTGAGCAAATATCGAATAGCCGGAATACAGCCAATCATCGTCATCAGTACCACACTGACAGAAATAATCGGAATGACCGTGACATTGATTTCTATCGTCGAATTAAAGACTGTCAGGCCAATGATTTGAGCAAAACCGATACCGGCAAAATAGCCGATAATCCCCCCGAAAATGGCGGTTAAAAAGATTTCTACCACCACCATAACGATAATCGGTACATCAAAAGCACCGATGGCTTTTAAAAGGCCGATTTCCTGACTTCTTTCAATGACACTAGCAGTAACCAAATTGGATATGGCCAGCGCTGAGCCGATAGAGCTTAAAATCGCAATCAAAAGCATCAAAAGTTGAGTCTTACTCAGAATGGTTCCTTCTGATTCCGCTACTTGGCGTACCGGCTTGGCTACGCTTTCTCTCACGACATCCTGAATTTGGTGGCAAATCGCACTGACATAAGCCGTGCAATACCAAGTATCATAATCTTCAATGGAAAGGCTATCCGGGTCCTGTGCCGCTCTTCTGGCTAGGTCATTGTCCGGTGTGGTCAGTGCCGACACCTCGATTTTGCTGACCTTTCCTTGCAGACCGGTCAATTCCTGAGCGGTTTTTAGTGTACTGTATATTTTTTCATCACTTTCTCCACCATCCAGAAAAATACCCTTAACCTTTACTTTTTTGCTTTGTTCTCCAAATTGAAGGGTCATTTCATCTCCGACTTTGAGATGATTGCGTCCGGCCAGCAAACTTCCGACCATCACCATCTCATCGTCTTCTGCCGTGAGCCAATCCCCTTCCAGACTGCTTTCCCACCAGTTGCGGAGTGGGCGCAGACCGGTATCGACTTCTTCACCGGTCGCTAGTGACAGATGATTCTGCATCCATGTGCCGACCAGTGTCACCGGCTTTTCGATTCCCTCCACTTTGATTTTGGTATCCAAGGATGGTGCAAAATCGACAATATTAAATCCCCAGAAAATGGATTTTATTTTTAAAATATCTTCTTCGTATAAGTGTTGGTCATTGACACCCATTTCGCCTTCCAAGCCGTACAAATCACTGAGCAGGGAGGCATCCTTAGGCATGACCCGTATATTGGCTCCATATACCTTCAGTTCTCGATTGACCTTATCGCCAATACCGAACATCACATTCATCATGGCTGTTGAAAGCGATATGCCCAGTGCAATGGTAAAGGCAATCATAGCCATTTTACTTTTTTGCCGAAAAATTGTCCGGCCAACCATTCTCCAAAACATATTGCCTCCTAACGAAATCTCATTTCTTCTTTTTCCAAATCTTTTTTATCAATAAATATCTTGGCATTTTTTATTTCATAGGGAAACGGCACCGGATTGCAGCCACCGTAAAAGCCAATGGTATTTTTGTTCATGACCACATCACAGCGCTTACAGATGACATCGTCGCCACGTTCATAATATCCGGCGATGCCACAAATATCACAGGCATCCAGTCCCAGACCATAGGTCGTTCCCTGCGGCTTTTTAACCGCAATAAATCGCACATCAAAACCATTTGGAGTATGATAGGAAAAGCGGTGCAAATGTCCGTCTGCTATGTCCTCCAAAGGAATGACAATAAAATTGCCCTCGGTTTGATAGTCCTGAGGCGGCGTCAATTCCACCTCTTTGGTATCATAATAATGAACCACCGTGACAATCAGAAAGACTGCCAGAGATTCCACCAAAAGTCCATATCCCCATCTTCTGCGATTGCGAAGTTTCGCTTTTTCTTTTCTTTTTTGAGCCGGATTTTTAAACTCTCCTTCAATCTTACGGTTTCTTACAATCAAAAAGACAAAAAGAAGGAGCGCAAGGCCTAGCATGGCAAACAAAAAGACCTGTCCATGATTGTCCCCAAAAATCATTATTTGAAATACGACATCATTGAGGGGAATGATTTTCAGCCGTTGCAGCGATGTGACACTGCGTACCCCATAATCCAAAGTTTGAATGAAAAATGCCGCCAACAGATACCATAGACCTTTTTCCAGAGGTAAGGTAATCACTGCATGATAGACACTGAGTGCCAGCAAATACACAAGGCTTAGGCCAAGTACAAAGCCTATCACCCGAAGCAACATCATCGAGCTGATACTATCCTCTCCGAAATATACGAATTCGGTGGTATATTGAAAAATGGTCGGCATGATAGATGCCGTCGCCCCTGCCAAAAACAGCCCATAGGAAAGGAGCAAGCCCGAAAAAAGCAATCGGCTTTCGGCAAGGCCTTTCTGCCTCAGTTTGGCAAGTATCGTCAGGACAAATGCCAATAAGCTGACAATCGCCAGAAAAACAATCATATACCGATGATAGCGGATAACCGCTAAATTGGTCGCTTTGGGATTGTTGATTTTGATGAGAAACAAAGCGAAACCCACACCTGTTCCTATCAGCAAACTTCCCCAATAGACAGCCAAATTGATTTTATTTTTTTGATAGCAAACAAAGGCATAGACAATTCCCATTACCAGAAAAAGACTTGTCAAATCGTTTGCTACTAGAATTAAATACTTTAAAATAGCCCTGCCTCCTTATGTCATCTTACCTATCATCTGCTCTATCTCACATAAAATCGCACAAAAGAAAACCCTTAAAACAAGGGTTTTCTACTGTTTTCCTACTTCAATTCTTACTCAAGGTCTTCCGGAACTTCGGTAGCCTATCCTGCTTTCCAAGAGCTTCCACAACCGGAGTTTTTATTGATTTTGAAGTTGTTGGCCGGTGTAGTTCCAGTCAAATTCGATGGTTTGAGTTTCAAAGTATGCTTTTGCACCTTCTTTTGCTTCTACGCCGGTTTCATCATCAATGTGTAATAAGTAATCGGTTGGAGGCAAAATGGTTAATTTCAATTTATATTGGCCAACGGTCATTAAGTTCTTCTTCACATTCGTACCGTAGTGAGGGCCGTCGGAAGCGTTCATTGGCATAAAGCTGCCTTCTGCAACGACTTTATTGTCTTTGTCAAATACTTCGTATTTTACGGTCAGGTATGCAGGCCAGATATCTTCTCCGGAACCAAAACCGTATTTTTGAGCATATTCGGATAAGAAGTGAATGTCTGCTTCCAAGTGCATATCGGATTCTTCCTTGGATGGGTTCTTTCCAACAGGATACATATCTACTGCTTGGAAATAAACAGCCGCTACGGTAAATGGTCCGACGATACCTTCGCCAATTAAGATTTCTTCAAAGCCGGATTCGCCCGGTTTTTCTGCTTGAACCTTTTCTTCTTTCACTTCTTCTTTTGGTTCTTCCTTTTTCTCTTCTTCTTTTGGCTCGTCCTTTTTCACTTCTTGTTGCTTTGGTTCTTCTGTCTTGGTGGTTTCTGCCGGTTTACTGCATGCTGCCAATCCCGCTACCAAAACAACCGCCATTACAAGCATTGCTGCTTTTTTAAAATTTTGTAACATTATTTTTTCCTCCCTTTTTGGTGAATATTTGTTTTTGACTTGGGTGATTCCAAGCCTTGTGCCGATTGCCCCTTGGGTCTTCTGAGAGCCTTAAGGAACATCCGCTTTCATTTATTTTCATGGAGCTTGGCTCCAAAACAAATGCATCGTTTCGCAACCTGAACATTGCTTTATTTTACTGTTTCCGCCTTCTTATCTGTCTTCTTCTTGAGAGTATGGCTTAACAATAACCAAAGCGAAGCCAGTGCCAGCATGATTTGCGGAATTAAGGTTTCAGCTCTGTCATAAATGCTAAGGAGCTCAATACGGAAGCCGTTCATAGCCGGAATAACTGTCCTGCCCGAAATAACATTGGCCTCTGTCAATTCCACCACACCCTTACCCATGAAGGAAATGCACATCAAGAACAGTAAAATACTGGTAAAAATGAAAAACGGCTTAAGCGGCAATTTAATGGTAGTAAAGCGAAAGACTACATAGATAATCACAAGTACCACCGTACCGACCGCAATACCGTAAATAATCATGGTCGGATTGTTCATGCCGGAAGAAAAGGCAGCTTTATAGAATAAAATCAGCTCAGCTCCTTCCCGAAATACTGCCAGAAACGCTGCAAAAACCAGAGTTCTGGCACTTTTTTTGTCAATCGACTGTTGTACCTTATCATCAATATATTTTTGCCACTGCTCGACTTCAGACTTAGAGAGCATCCAGTTACTGATATAAAAGAGCACGGCCACCGCAAGGAACATTGTCCAGCCTTCAATCATCTCGGCCGATGCGCCAATTCCGCCCAACACCATTTCAATAAAGATGGAAAGGGCAATACTGGCAACTACGGCATACGCACATCCCAGATATACCTGCTTGGTCATCTTTTTGTTGCCGGTCTTAATCAAATATGTGACAATGGCTACAATGACCAAAATCGCTTCCAATCCTTCTCTCATCAAAAGGCCAAAGGCGGTAATAAAGGTCGCCCAGTCTTTGGCTCCGGTATTGACCTTGATATCCTGACCGGTTTCACCGGTTGACTTGTCTTGCTCCTCCTGCTTTTCATTGCTTGCAGATTCTTCGCTCTTGCCTTCTTCTGCCGACTTCATAAACTCCGGTACCGGATTTTCCCCATAAACGGCAAATCCAAGTTCATCCGAATCACTGATATAAGCAATGCCGTCCAAAACCATGGCATCCTTATAGACCTTTACTTTCAGCCATTCAATTTCA
Organism: Eubacteriales bacterium; assembly: GCA_030535295.1. Taxonomy (GTDB): domain Bacteria; phylum Bacillota; class Clostridia; order Lachnospirales; family Vallitaleaceae; genus W11650. The sequence continues at coordinate 10,357 of JAUMXK010000043.1, forward strand.
TGAATCAAATTGTCTTTATCTCCTTCGATATTGCCCAGCAAAGTATGCTTGACATTGCTGAAGGTGGCTTCTATATGGTCTACACGCTTGGAAGAAATGGAAATCATCACATTTTTCTCAAATCCCTGTACTTCGTAGTAACCGAAATAGGCTTCATTCATGTGGTCATAAGCGGCTTTGTATTCCTTGGCCTCGATATCGGCTATGGCTTCATCAAAGACTTTAGCCATATCTATGGCTACTTCCTGCCAGTTGTGATATTTCTTCTTGCTTTTTCCCAGTACCGTGCCGGTGCTGAAAATGGTCAGTGTCAAAAATACAATAAATAAAGAAGCGATGATTCTGCGTCTTCGATTTGTCATTTCCGTTCTCCAATTCCAATGTCTGAAAATGATAATGATTATCATTTAATTTACTAATAATTAAGATTTTAACACAATAATTTTTTAGTGTCAAGCCGAGCTTATTTAATGTTTGGTCTTTTTTTATAATGTTTTTATGTATTTTGCTTTAAAAAAAGAAGGCTAAATGCCTTCTTTTCTATACCCGTATCTCTTTGCTTTCTCACAAGGTGGAAAAGCCCTTATTTCATATTTTTTCTTCTTTTATGCGCTTTTTTAAGAGCCTATTTCCCTTTATCTGTCATACTTTTTTGATACTTTTTCTACAAAAAAACAGAATCAGCAATTTATCATAACTATTTTTCTATTTTTCATTCCCAAAAAAGACTGTGGGAAAGTTGAGTTAATAAAAAATAGAGCGCATCTCCAGTGCCTTGCCATTTCCCGAAGGAATGATTTGGATACCCAGCAATTGGGATATTTTTTTTAAACTTAAATAATCTTCTCCCTCAATACGATAAATCGGGTAGTCCGTCTTTTTCTTACCGGCGTAAAACGTCGCATCGAGTAAATAGGCTTTTTTATCTGCCTTATCTATCTTGTTTTTAGCCTTCTTTTGCTCGCTTTCATGTTTTTTTCCGATTTGTAAATACAATGCCTTTTCCCGGTAGAGGGCAATGAACTGATTTTCCTTTCCGGCTAAAGCCTCGGCATATTCCTCCAAGGGAACATAAAGCTCCGAGTCAATACGATAGGTTTTAGAAAAAGGGTTCTTTCCTTGAAACATAATTTCGGCTTCCTGAAAGACCGCTTTCTTTTCCAAGCCTTTTTTCGGCTGCAAACTCTCCTTGCCGGCACTTTCTTTGCCTCTTATTCCTGCCTCTTGACCGCCTTTTTGCTTTTCCTGCAAAACGGTCACCGCCTGCCTGCCCATCAACTCATAACTTTTTTCAAACATTTCATAGGGATATTTTTGTTGCTTTCCGGTGTAAGGATCATTTAAAATTACATCTTTATAGTCGGAAGTGAAACCGATTAGAACCATCACATGCTCATTGCGTATCCACTCGAAGCGCCTGCCATCTTCCAGCTTCCATTCCCTCACTTCTTTTTTGAGCATCAGCTTGCCATCTCTGGTGGGAAAGGTCGTCCAAACCAAGACAGGCAGCCCGTCTTTGACATAGTGCAGCAAAGTATATAGGCTTTTTCCGCTTAGGTTCTTGGCCCGATACGGAAAAAGATTGTCCATCACTTCCATGACAGGCTGATGATAAACACCAAAACTACTACTATCTTCCGGTGTGCCGACAAATACGATTCTGGGGTCGGCACCGTAGTATTCTCCATTTTTGTAATATGGTTTTGGCCCTTTGGGCAAAAAATTGGCCATTGCCATTTTATCATGAAATAAGCCATGATAATGTGCCAACATTGACATGGAAGTCACTTCACAACCTGTCGGCAATTCCGGCAATTGCGAAAAGTTCGGCACACCATGAATCACTTTGCCTTTTACCTCTTTTGCCTCAGCCGGCCAAACCAAAAAACAAAGCAAAAAAGCTGCAATCAAGAAAGCTTTTCCTATTTGTGTGAATCTCTTTTTCATTTTCCTATAACTCCTTTTATCTTTTTCCAAAATCCGTTTCTTTCTATACAAAAGCTCCCCGGTATACCCTGAGTTTACCGGTTGTTTTCCAACGCTAAGTCAATTGCTACACATTTTCCGCAGCTATGGTGCTCTCTGTCTGACGGTGAAGCACTGCAAGCAGTTTGGGGAAGTTTTCAAGAAGGCGGGAAAGCGGAGTTTCTATTTACAAATACAAATACCAATTCCAAAGCTGCCGGCCATATAGATAGGCTAAGTAGATTCCTATCCCCAAAAACGGGCCAAAAGGCAAATAGTCTTCTTTTTTTATCTTCTTAAAAGCTATGAGCAACAGGCCGACTACCGTGCCAACCAGTGAAGCCACTGCCAGTGCCAAAAACACATCTCGTAAGCCCAAGCACAGCCCTGCAACTGCCATCAGTTTAATATCACCGCCACCCAGTTTCCCGCCGGATAGGACGGCAATGGCAAGCAGCAGTCCTCCCATCAGCAAAAATGCCATAAAATACCCCGGCAAATGCATCAAATCGCTCGCTATTCTAAGCAGACCCAGCACCAAAAAGTACAGCAATATCTTGTTGGGTATTTCATATTTTCTAATATCTATATCGGACATTATGATAATTCCTATTAGCAAAAGCAGACCATAAATAAGTCCTCCTACCGATAAGCTTTTGGTCACATACTGTATCAAAAGCAACAGGATTCCTACTCCCAAAGCGGCAAAACAATAGTTTTTTCTCATTTTCTCTCCTAAAAAAGGCTATGAAATCGAAATCTCATAGCCCTTGGTCTTTTTCTTTTATTTAGCGATATAACGCTTCCCACTTCTCCAGCTCCAAATCGGTCGCTGACACAAAGTGGCCGTCCGTTACTTCACGCCATGTCGGCTGTTCCTTGGAATAGTCATGTTCTTTGCTTGGAACATAAGCGGTACGGCGACGAGTTCTTTCGCTAATCGGATCCGGCAACGGAATCGCCGATAAGAGCGAGCGTGTATATGGATGCAACGGTTTATTGAAAAGCTGCTCGGATGTAGCAAGCTCTACAATTTTTCCTTGATACATTACGCCAATACGATTACTGATGTATTTTACCATGGAAAGGTCATGAGCAATAAAGAGATAGGTCAGCCCATGATCTTCCTTCAGTTCATTCATCAGGTTTACTACTTGTGCCTGAATGGATACGTCCAGTGCCGAAATCGGTTCATCGGCAATGATTAGCTCCGGATTTACCGCCATTGCTCTGGCGATACCGATTCTTTGGCGTTGTCCGCCGGAGAATTCATGCGGATATCTTTCGATATGCTGCTCGTCAAGGCCAACCAGCTTCATCATACGGATAACCTGTTCTCTGCGGTCATGCTTATCTTTGGCCAGTTTGTGAATATCTAAGCCTTCCGCTACAATATCAATAACCTTCATTCTCGGATTCAAACATGCCATCGGATCTTGGAAAATCATTTGCATATTCCGATTGACATAAGCGATATCCTGTCTTGGAATCTTTCCGCTGATTAAGCGGTTTTTCATGTAGACTTCTCCACCGGTCGGATTATATAAACGAATCATGGTTCTACCGGTAGTGGATTTTCCGGAACCGGATTCTCCTACCAAGCCAAAGGTTTCCCCTTTGTGAATCTTAAAGCTGACATCATCCACCGCTTTTACGATTTTTCCACGTCCCAATTTAAAGTATTGCTTTAGATTTTTGACTTCTACCAAGACTTCCTTGGAAGTGCTTTCCTCTGTATTTTCCACTGTATTTTCTACTACATTTTCTACTTGCATTTCCGAATTTTGATTCATTTATTTCACCTCCTTTAATCTTTCCCTACGTCTGACAATGATTTCCGGAGGGGTTACCTGCGGTGCTCTTTCATCCAAGAGCCAAGATGCCACATAGTGCGTGTTGCTGACTTTGTAAAACGGAGGTTGGTGCTCCAAATCCACTTTCATGGCATATTCACTCCGAAGAGCAAACGCATCACCCTTTGGCGGTGCTATCAGGTTTGGCGGAGTACCCGGAATGGCATAAAGCTTTCCTTGTGTATCTAAATCCGGCATGGATGCAATCAATCCCCAAGTATATGGATGTCTTGGGTCATAGAATACTTCATCTGCCGTACCCACTTCTACAATACGACCGGCATACATAACAGCCACTCTGTCCGCCACATTGGCAACTACACCAAGGTCATGGGTAATAAAGATAACGGATGCACCGATTTTCTTTTGCAAATCTTTCATCAAATCCAGGATTTGAGCTTGAATGGTCACGTCAAGAGCGGTTGTCGGTTCATCGGCAATCAAAATCTTCGGTTCACAGGCCAGTGCAATGGCAATAACGATTCTTTGACGCATTCCGCCGGAAAATTGGTGCGGATATTGCTTCATTCTTTCTTTGGCATCACTGATGCCCACCAATTCAATCAGTTTAACGGCCTTTTCATAGGCTTCTTCCTTGGAAGTCTTTTGATGTAAACGAATGACTTCCATGATTTGCTGACCGATTTTCATGGTCGGATCAAGCGAAGTCATAGGATCTTGGAATACCATTGCAATGCGGTTGCCACGAATACTGTGCAAATCCTTTTCTTTCATAGCGGCAATGTTCTTGCCTTCAAACAAGATTTCTCCGCCTTTATAATATCCATTGGCAGATATTAGTCCCATCAAAGCCTTTACGGTAACGGATTTACCGGAACCGGATTCCCCTACAATTGCCAAAGTTTCTCCTTGATATAAGTCAAAGGAGATATCCTGAACTGCCTGTACTTCTCCGGAAAAGGTGCGGAAATTGACTTCCAGATTTTTTACTTCTAATACTTTTTTACTTGTCATTTCTTCGCCTCCTATCTCATTCTCGGATCTAATGCATCACGCAGTCCATTTGCCAATAAGTTAATGGATAACATCAAAACCGACATAATAAATGCCGGAATTAACAGCATCGTCGGACGACTTTGAATCGATTTATATCCTTCAGATACCAATACACCCAGAGAGGACATCGGAATCGGAAGACCCAGTCCGATAAAGCTTAAGAAGGCCTCATAGAAAATAGCTCCCGGAATAGAGAAAGTCGCCATAACCATCAATTGACCGATGATATTTGGGAATAAGTGCTTTCTCATCAAACGAATTTTGCTGGCACCCAAAGTACGGGAGGCCAAAATAAATTCCTGATCTCTCAATTTCAAGATTTGGGCACGTACTACTCTGGCTACGCCAATCCAGCCGGATAAACTCATAGCAAAAATAAGAATCATAAAACGAATTGCATTATTTCCAAGCTCCGTACCCGGATTAAAGATTTGCAAAATCGGGTTAAAGATTCCTTTGAGCATCAATCCGATTTTCTTTTCGATACTAAGCATAATAATCATCAATACAAGCGACGGAATACTTCCCCAGATTTCAGCAAAACGCATCATCAAGTTATCTATAGCCGTACCTCCATAAAAGCCGGCAATCGTACCATAAATAATGCCGATAAAGAAGTCAATACACATCGAAATCAAGGCAATCAACAGGGAAATGCCTACACCAATCCAAAGTCTTGTCCAGATATCCAGAGCAAGCTTATCGGTGCCAAACCAAAAATACAGGTTTTTTACATTCTTAATCGCATATTCATCTGCCTCCACGGTAAGCATTTCAACGCCCTTATCATCCACCTTGGTGGAGATAAGCTTGAAGTTGTCCGGTTGGAAACGGCTGAACTCGCTAATCATATCTTTCAAAGGAATTTCTACTTCTTTTTTATCCTTTAAGACCTTTAAAGTAATATACTTTTCACCCTCTTTTTGAGTGATTTTTACGACATTGATATCAAAAGGATGGTAGGCAATACCAAGTCTTTCTACTAATTTCTTGCGATTTTGCGGCTTGATCAAATCTTTAAATTCATCATCTTTCGGTAAGGTACCAATAAAGACATCCCAGCTGCCTCTTTCCAAAGTAGCCATTCCGTCAAAAATGCCCAGCTTTTCGACGTAAGGAATTCTAGGCGGCAAATAAGCGATATCTTCTTTTTTAATTTCATTGCCATCTTCATCTACCAAAATCGGTGCCGCATCATAGCGAAACGGTGTACCGTCTGCATTCTTAAAGGCAAAGAAAGAAGACGGGGCCAAAACGGAAAATATAATCAATAAAATAATCGCCCAGAAGCCCACCATCGCCATTTTATTTTTCCGCAGGCGCAGGCTGGCATCTTGCCAAAAATTCAAGCTCTTGGTGGCAATTTTTTCCATATCGGAAGATTTGCCTTCGGTTAAGACAAATAAATCTGCAGAGACGTTTTTAAGGTCTTCGTTCTTTTTATTTTCTTCCATCTTAATTGCCTCCTTTCAAACGAATTCTCGGGTCAATCACACCATAAAGCAAGTCAACCACTAATACAATCACTACGTAAACTAAGCTATAGAACGAGTTTACACCTAAAATCAGGAAATAGTCATTTTGCGTTACCGCATTGAGCAGCAATTGCGATAAGCCCGGTACACCGAAGAATTTCTCAATAACAAGAGAACCGGTCATCAAACTGATTGCCATCGGTCCAACAATGGTAACAACCGGAATTAATGCATTTCTAAGAGCATGGCGCATAATAACCTGTGTCTTATTCAAGCCCTTTGCTCTGGCCAACAAAATATAATCACTGCTTAATACTTCTACCAACTCGGAACGCATATATCTCATGGTTGCCGAGATGACGAAAAGTGACAGAGAAAATGCCGGTAAAATCATGGAATGAAAGGAGTTCCATGCCGTAATTCCTTTTTCTGCATCCGGAATTTGGAAAAGAATCGGGAACCACCCCAGCTTTACCGAAAAATAATACTGCAGGAGTGCAGCCACAACGAAGGACGGTATGGATACGCCCACTACCGCCAGGACCGTCACAAAGTGATCCCAGAAGGAATTTCGATAGATGGCTGCCAAAGCCCCCAATAAAATACCCACAATAACACCGAAAACGAGTGCAATTGCACCGATTTTAATAGTATTTGGCAACTTGTCTTTAATCAAATTCTTTACTTCTTTGTTTTGCAATTTGAAGGATGTACCCAAATCGCCCTTTGCCAAAGATTGCAAGTATTTTACATATTGTTTCATCGGCGGTTCATTCAAACCATATTTTCTTTTCATCAATTCTACTTGAACCGGAGTAATCTTGCCATTATCGAAGGGGCTACCTTCCATTAACTGGAGCAAGAAGAAGTTCAAAGTAATTACTACGAACATTGTTAAAATAATCAAAATGATTCTTTCGATTACATATCGTAACATGTTTTACCTCCATTCCATTTCCTGCTGTTTTCTTAAAGCCATACCTTGCTTTGCCTTATTTGCCATCGCCGGCAATCTCGCTTTGCTTTGCCGACACTTCCACATTACACATATTCTGCGTAAAAAGTTCTACACTTTGTTAGAGCTCTTTGCACAGATTATGTGGAAATGCTGTCTTATTTTTACTTCTATTTCCTTCTAAATAACAGCTTATCTCATAAGTAAAAGAGACCTGTGAGATAAACACAATTTAGGCAGAGCAAGGCTCTGCCTAAATATATAATGCTATTTTAGCACTTTTTATTCTGCGATATCTGTCCACTTGTGGATGTAATCTGCACCAAAGGACTGCAATTTCCATCCTTCAATCTTCGGATCGCGAAGACCTACACCTGCTCTTTGATATAAAGGAAGAACTACTTGATCATCTCCGATGATTATTTTTTCCACTTTAACTAAAGCTTCAAAGCGGTCTTTTGTCTTATTCGGAGCTGTCAATTCACCGGATTTTGCACTTTGGATAACATCATCATATTCTTTGTTGGAATATCCCGAGTTGTTGTGTCCGCCGCCGGTCACAAACAAATCAAGAAATGTCATAGAATCCGGATAATCAGGACCCCAGCCTGCAAAGTTCAGTTCGAATTCACCGCGGTTGGCACGAGCAATTTTTTCGGAAAATGGAAGAGCTTTAATTTCAATGGTTAAACCTTCCAAGTTCTTTTCCCATTCATTCTTTAAATGAGTACCGATATTGGATGCCGCTTCGCCTTGGAAAATCAGAAGTTCAAGTTCTACTTTTGCAACACCTGCTTCTTTCTTTGCTTCTTCCCAAAGCTTCTTTGCTTCTTCAACATTGTACTTATTATAACCGTCTTTTCCGCCGAATAAATCTCCTGCAACATCGCGGAAATCTTTATCGCCGAAATCTGCACTGCTTGTCAAACCTTCAGGTACCAAATAGTCAGAAGTAATCGAGCCGTTGGCTAGAATTGTCTTGGTAATGTATTCTTTATCAAAAGCCATATTAAGAGCTTTTCTTGCCTTTACGTTTGCAAGCAATGCCTTATTGGAAGATGGCTCGCCATTACCTTGGTTGATTTCAATGTAGAACATAACGGTATCTTCTGCCGCTACGACATCTGGACGATTACCATGTTTTTCTACGTTTTCACCTTGCAAACCTACAGAGTGGATTTCACCGTTTAAGTACATATTTACTGCCGTATCATTGTCAACGCCTTCTACGACACGATAGTCAACAGCATCCAATTTGGTGTTTTCCGCATTCCAGTATGCAGGGTTCTTTTCCCATAAATGTCTTTCGGAGACTTTCCATTCTTTCAAAATGAAAGCACCATTGTATAAGAAAGTATTTACACTGCTACCATATTTGTCACCTTGTTCTTCCACAAATTTTTGACTTGCAGGGAAGAAAGATGGAAATGTCATCAAAGCGGTGAAGTACGGAACCGGATTTGCCAGTTCATATTTCAATGTCTTATCATCCACTGCGGTAATGCCTACAGAGTCAATTAATTTTTGTACTTCTTCATTTGCTTTTTCCAAAGAACCGTATTTTTCATTAAACTCGGCTTCGCTCGCTTTTACCGTTTCTTCCAATTTTGCTTTTGCAGCATCAAATTGTTGCTTTGCAGTTTCTTTTTCATTATCTTTGAAATCGGATTCTTTCATGTTCGCAAGCTTCCCTACATTGCCTTCATGAGCAACGATGGATTCAGACAAAGCAACGGCTGCTTCTGCGTTTTTAATACCTGCGGTTGCAGCCATAAACGCATACTGTGAAGCTTCTTTCGGATCCAATAATTTCTTCATGGTAAATACGAAGTCATGAGCAGTAACCGGTGCATATTCTGTACCGTCAACAGTTACCCATTTTGCATCTCTTAATTTGAAGGTGTAGGTCAATCCGTCTTCAGATACTTCATAGGATTCTGCCAAATCTTCTACCGGCACACCGTTTACGTCATTGGCAAACAAACCGGAATTGATATTTCCTAAGGTAAGGAAAGACACGGCATCGGTCGCAAGCCAATTCACTAAGGACGGGATATTCGAGGTTTCAAGTAAATTCAATACTTTCTTTTTCGCCGGAGTTTCCGGTTGAGTTTCCTCTTTGGTTTCTTCTTTTTGAGTTTCTTCCTTTTGAGTTTCTGTACCTGTTTCTTTCTTCTCTTCTGCCGGCTTGTTGCCACAAGCTGCCAGTCCTAAAACAAGAACAAAAGCCATTACTAACGACAAAACTTTCTTCATGTAAATTATCCTCCTTTTTTTCGATTGCATTACTTTTTTTGTAATATGGGTATTATAATACAGTTTGTAATTTTTGTAAAGAAAAACTTGCAAAGTTTTTTCATTGTTTTTTAATGAAAACTCCCAAAGTGCCATTGATACGATTTTCCCTCATTTTTCTTTTTTTCGTCTTTATACATTTTTGCAAGTTATGCATTTGAAATATTCATTTTTCAACAGAATCGTCCGAAACCTTCCAATATTGTCACAATATTAAGGAGATTGCTCTTTCTTGTTACAAAACTCCTTCCTTTCAAAGAAATCCGTTGACCTGCCTTCCCTTTGGCATTATAATGGTAAAAACTTTATTTCTCGTCATAAAACGCAGCGACAAAATTATGACATACCAGTCGAAAGGAGTTCCTATGTTTTCCAAAAAACACTGCAACACAAATGATTGCAAACCTTGTGCCTTTTTCCGAAAAAGCGGGATTTTTTTAGGTGCATTGTGGTCTTTGGTATTAATTTCTTCCTTATTATATTATAAATTTTTCAACTCACAAAATTTAAGCTATTGGCATTGCCTGAACAGCACTTTATTCTTCATCAATATCCCTGTTTTTTGTTATGCGTTGCTCAGTTTTGTTGCCCAAAGAGGTCTTTTCAACGGAATTCGCTATTCCTTAAAACAAACCTCCGCTTTCTTTTTCAAAGGCAAGCGAAGTGCCTATATGTCTGAGTTTTCCGTGGACAATGAGCAAGAATTGTCCCGAGTATTGAAAGAGAAGTACTTATATACCTCCCCGTACTCTGATGTCACATATCCTCTTCTGGCTGCTTCCGGGCTAACCTTTATAGTAATGATTCTCTTCGCTCTTTGACCTTCTTCCGACACTAATACAAAATAGACTTTCTTCTATAATAAGAAAAGAATTTACAAAAGTGTCCACAAGTAAAAATGCAAAAAGCCGTTTTCTCCTGCATCCATTGTATGCGTGAGAGAACGGCTTTTATTTCTTTTTCGATTTCCTGTCAGCCTATTTTTTTCCTCAATCTTTCCATATCATTTGTTCTTTCAAGGCTTCTGTCTTTTCTTTGCCAACCAAGTATTCCAAAAGCATATATCCAAACGGAAAAGCCACTCCCACACCCTTGGCGGTAATCACATTGCCGTCTTTGACGACGCTTTTCTCTGAGATTTTAGCTCCTTTTAAATGTTTTTCAAAACTCGGATAACAAATAGCTTCCTTGCCGTTTAATAAATTTAAATTCCCCAGTGCCATCGGTGCCGCACAAATGGCTGCAATCAGTTTTCCGGCTTGATTTCCCTTTAAAAGCAATTCCTGCACTCTCGGCTCCTCACTCAAAGTGGCCGCTCCCGGCATGCCGCCCGGCAGAATATAAGCGTCGGCATTGATTTGCTCTTCACTCAAATCTTCCATCAAGATATCCGCTTCTACAAAAATATCATGCGAGCCTTTCACTTTTTTGTTTCCCGTCACCGATACCGTCAAAACTTCCACTTCTCCTCTACGCAAAATATCCAATGGCGCTAATGCTTCGACTTCTTCAAAACCGTCCGCTAAAAATAAAAGTGCTTTTTTCATTTTTTCTCCTTCCTTTGCTTGCTCTTACATCTTTCCTCTTATAACTACACGTCTCATCCTCTGTCCACAGAGAGAATATTGCTCCTATAAATAAAATATGTTAAAATTAATAGTTGTCAGGTACATCTTTCCTTTTTGTGAAAAGCCATAGCACCGGAAATGACTGTACCCTTCCCTTTTTTGCGGAAGAGCATAGCACCGAAAACGACAATCATTTGTGCTGCAAACCATAAAAACGCCGCACGAAATCGTGACCGAAGGCAATGAGCTTCACAAAAAGGCACGAACCCCCTTATAAGAATATTTTATCTGTATTTTCTCAAAAATGCAACACTTCTCTACATTACAGATTTTTTAGGAGGCAAATATGAAGCTTACTCATTATGAAATTGAATTTAAGTATTTAGTGGATATCGACAGTGTAAATTACCAGGATTTTCCCTTTGTTTCCATCGAGCAAGCCTATATCAGTACCAATCCGGTCATTCGTATTCGTCGTTTTCAAGATTCCTATGTCTTGACGATAAAAGGGGATGGCGAAGTAAAACATGTAGAGTATGAACTTCCTCTCAGCCTAGAGCAATACCAAAATCTGACCATCAAGGCAGAAGGCTTCCTCATTCAAAAGAAACGTTACAAAATTCCCTATCTTTTTATGGGAAAAGAATATACTATTGAACTGGATATCTTTGAAGGTGATTTTGAGGGACTTGTGTTGGCAGAGGTGGAGTTTTCATCGGAGAAAGAAGCTCTGGCTTTTATCCCTCCAAAATGGGTTTTGGAAAATGTCAGCTATAAAAGAGAATATCATAACAGCTACTTATCCCAACACGGTCTGACCGACAGCCATTTTTTACTAAAAAAATGACTTTTTTATCACACTTAAAACCCTCTGTTTAAGCGATTATTCTTATTTTCAAAAAAAATAGGTAAATTTTCAAAGTAAGTTCTAGTAGGGCTAGAAGTTGCACTAAGTT
>JAUMXK010000129.1 GCA_030535295.1 Eubacteriales bacterium
CTCAAACTTAGTGCAACTTCTAGCCCTACTAGAACTTACTTTGAAAATTTACCAAGATTTATAAAATACTCCCCTTTTTTTCATCATTATGAATCATCTTTCAGAGAATGGCTTTTCCTTTAATATATCGGCTAAATAAAGGAGTTTGCTTAGATATTTCAAAGGGATATAAAGCAATTTTTCATAACATATCTATTACAAAAGTGTTTTTTCCTTTACTTTTTTTTCTTATTATTATATAATATCTCAATCAAAGGAGATCATAATGAAAAAAAGAATATTTGAAAGTTATCGTAATGTATGTTATCGTAGCTGGATTGTTTTACTAACTCTGTTGATTTGTTTTCAGTTTGAATCCTTTGCTCAAGATACAGAAAATAAGGCTGTATCCGGGCAAAATGCAACTAGCCAAAATAATGTGGATGCCGTAGAGAATTCTACTTCGGAAACACAGAACGAAGAAGAAACGGTGCAAGTTCCTTCTGTAGAAGCCGATAGCGAAAAAGAAAAGCCCGTAGAAACTTCGGCAGCAGATTCTTTGCTTACCTCTCAAAAAGGCAATTCACAACTAGACAGCGAAACTAGCAAAGCTTTAAGTAATGTTTTGAAATCCAATTATATGCCGATTGATATTTTGGTAGATGGCAAATATGTATCGACCAGTACAGATTCCTTCATCTTCCAAAATACGATTTATGTTCCTCTGCGCTCGATTGCCGCATTGGTACCAGGCTCCAGTCTGACATGGAATCCTGAATTTTTGCGGGCGGATCTTCAGTTTCCATGGAATAACACCGTAAAAAAATTATCATTTTACAGCAACTCAAAAACATATCTGGCAGACGATACATTGTCTGAAATGCCGGTAACCACTTTGAACAAGAATGGAAATATGATGATTTCACTTTCTTCTCTTGCTCAATTGCTTGGTTTCAAAACACATTTCGACACGATTTATCAAACCGTCAGTTTGAGCGATTTCTCTTTTGCAATCAATCCTAATGCTTTGGAAAATCGTTTTTACAACAGCGAAGAAGTAAAAATCTTCTCTCGCTTAATTTACAGAGAATCCGGCTCGGTCGGCTATACGGCAATGCATGCCGTAGCCAGTGTGGTTGTGAACCAAATCCGACATCCTTATTATGCCAATACCGTTAGCGGTGCAATTTTTGCCAAAGCACCTTCCGGTATTCCGCATTTTACACCTGCGCACAAGGCGAATTTTGCCAATGTCATTCCAAGTTATGAAAGTGTTTTGGCAGCTAAACGAACTTTGCGTGGTGAAAATTCTGTCGGTCCTTGTTTGTTCTTCAACACCAGACCATTTAAAAACCGAAAAATCTACACAAAAATAAGAGGAATTTATTTCTGTTATTAAATCAACATAGTAAAATAATCCAGTAAACTGATTTGCTTAGTAGTAAAAACTTTATATATATGTATAGCAAATCAGTAAACTGATTTGCTTAGTAGTTAAAGTCTTATATCTATGTATAGCAAATCATGAACAACTATTATCGAACAAAAACAGTTTTGTTTAAGTAATGTATGTCATGTGACCCCATTTCTTTTTAAAAGGAATGGGGCTTATTTTTTCCTGTCCATTTTCCGCAAAAAAGGTCGAAATTCTTGATTTCGACCTTTTGATTGTTATATCCTTTGCAATTCACTTTGAATTATTTTGCTTTTCCTTGGTTGGCAACGGATTCCATTTTCTTTTTCAATTCTTCCTGATCTCCTAAGTAGTACTTATTCAACACTTTGAAATCGTTGTCAAATTCATATACCAGAGGTACTCCGGTAGGGATATTGACTTTCATGATTTCATCTGCCGTCATATTGTCAAAGTATTTCACCAATGCTCTTAAAGAGTTACCATGAGCTGCTACCAACACTCTTTTTCCTGCCAACATATCTTTTTTGATGACTTCTTCAAAGAAAGGTACTGCTCTTTCAATGGTTTCTTTTAAGCTTTCGGTAAGCGGAAGATCTGCTCCGTCTTCGTTACGATATGCCGCTTGATTTCTTGGGTTTCTTTCATCATTTGGTTCAAGGGCAGGAGGCATTACATCAAAAGATCTTCTCCAGATAGTAACTTGTTCTTCGCCGTATTTTGCTGCGGTTTCCGATTTGTTCAAGCCTTGCAATGCACCATAATGTCTTTCGTTCAAGCGCCATGTCTTGTGAACAGGCAACCATTCTCTGTCCATTTCTTCCAAAATATGATTTAAAGTATGAATGGCTCTTTTTAAGTAACTGGTATAGCAAACATCAAAATCATATCCGCCTTCCCGTAATAATCTGCCGCCTTCTTTTGCTTCCTGAACACCAAGCTCAGTTAAATCCACATCCATCCAACCGGTAAATAAATTTTTCAGGTTCCATTCACTTTGACCATGTCTAACTAAAACTAATTTCATTAATTTTTCCTCCGTTTGATATATTTTTACTATCGTTATAAGTATAACGAAATTCCCCCTAAAAAGCAAGATATATTTATATTTGAGTTTCCCCATTTTTTTACATTTTTTTACATACCCACAAACAAATCCGTAG
>JAUMXK010000044.1 GCA_030535295.1 Eubacteriales bacterium
CCAAGGTTTCCTTTTCGAAAATAAGCCTGTCTTGTTGATAAATCGTCCGAATGGTGTCATTCCACAAAAGATGTTAAAGAAGCTACTGATACACACTAAACCATAGAAATCTAGAAAGCTACAAGGCCAAAATCTCCTCTTCGGATAATTTAGTATACTGCATGATTTTATCAATAGAGAAACCATCTCTTTTCATTTCTCGGGCAATTGCAAGCTTTTCAAGTTTCTCGCCCTCCAATTTACCCTCGATTCTACCCTCAAGGATACCCTGCTGTCTGCCGGCCAATCTACCACGCAATTCCCCACGTCTTTCCAATCTATCGATAATTGTCTCCATAGTATTTCCTCCTGTCTTTTTGACTAAATCTATAATGGTGTCATCTTCTACATCCTGTCTGGTTGCACTGATATATGTAATGGTCTTCTCCAAATACTCCAGAAAAATGTCTTCTTCAAAATGATGAAGTACCTTGAAAATCTCCAAGGTTTCCTTTTCGAAAATAAGCCTGTCTTGTTGATAAATCGTCCGAATGGTTTGTAAATAAGAAAGCAGCTCTAACTTACGACCCTTTAACTCCAGTTTACTCTCCAAAGAAAAATCATAAAACAAAGTACGGTAAATCGGTAAAAAAGGCAATAACTCGATAGGCATATCTTTGGGCAAACTATCCCGAATCTGCGGATACTCCCATTTCTTAGCACCCTGATAAAAAACAATCGGTAATACAGGGGAAAAAGTACGTTTTTCCGATAAATCATGCTGCCAAATCTCCATCATATACTGCATCATTTGGAGCGGTGTATAGCGGTCCTGATAGCTTTTGTGCTCCATCAAAACCAAAACATAACAGGGAAGCCCCTGTATAGTCAGTTGAAAAAGCAAATCGGCTTCGCTTAATTCCAGCTTAGGGCTAATATGTTTTGGCTCAATAGCAACTAGGCTGTCACAATCCAAAAGCACGACAATATCTTCGGGCAAATAAGATTGCAAAAAATCCGCCATGACCTCCTTCTTGCCCATATTTTCTTTAAAGAAAATATCATGCGGTTGTGAAAGTTTCTTTTTCTTTGAACCTTTAGATTTTGCTTTTTTATTCTGCTTGAAATCCTTAGGATTCCGATGGTCTGCATTCATATCCTTACTCCTTTATTATAAAACATAAATGACTAATTTTCCAGTGATAAAGTCGGGGGAAATAATATAAAATATAGTAAAATGGGGAAAAGAAATAAATATAGAAGGGATGAAGTAAAATTCATAATACTATTATAAAAAATTCAAAAGAAAAAGTCGTCCACAAATTGCGGAATTGTGTAAAATTTTCGTAAAATAAAAATTTAAAAAAGATAATAAAAACTGTTTTTCGGTAAGAAGGCACAGAAAAAAGCGGATGCATTTTCCGGCTTGAAAAACTTTACATTTTCCCGAAAAACGAATATAATAGAACTGATGAGCTAGAAATCAACTGACCGCTAGGATGGTGTTATGGCATACAAATTATTAGTCGTAGATGATGAAAGCAATATTGTAGATATTTTGAAATTCAATTTGGAAAAAGAAGGCTTTGAGGTTTTTACCGCAGAAAACGGCAAAATCGGCTATGAAGTTTTCAAAAAAGAAAAACCCGATTTGATGCTGTTGGACATTATGATGCCGGAGTTGGACGGCTTTGGTCTTTGCAAAATGATTCGGGAAGAATCCAGTGTGCCGATTATCATGCTGACTGCCAGAGCCGAAGAGGTCGATAAAGTACTTGGACTGGAGTTTGGAGCGGATGACTATATCACCAAGCCATTCAGTGTCAGAGAGCTTGTGGCAAGAGTAAAGGCCAATCTGCGCCGCCAAAACATCAGCACGCAGACCAGTCCCGATAAAATCCTGCGCTTTGGCAAGCTGGAAGTCGATACGATTCAGTATAAAGTCAGCAAAGACGGCGTAGAGATTGATTTGACTGTCAGAGAATATGAGCTTCTCAAGTTCCTGATGGAGCAAGGCAATCAAATCTTCACCAGAGAGCAGCTTCTGGAACAGGTTTGGGGATATGAATACTATGGCGATGTCCGCACTGTCGATGTGACTGTGCGCCGCCTAAGAGAAAAAATAGAAGACGAGCCGGGCAATCCGATTTATATCCTGACCAAAAGAGGTGTCGGCTATTATTTCAATCCGAAAAAAGGCTAAAAATAATTCACACACCGAAATTGACCACTATAAAACCCTTTGTAGTGGTCATATCTATGAATAAGATCATTTGGGCTGTCTGTTAGCTACACAACCCGACATCTAATTGATAAAAGGACACAGCAAAAAAGGAGTACAAATGCAGCTGAGAAGCATTCGTTGGCGTTTGGTGACAATCTACGTCTTATTGGTCATCATTGTGATGATGGCGAGCGGAACCTTGATTGTTTATCTGACCAGAGATAATGAATACAAAGTCATAAAAAATGATTTGCACCGCCTGGCAAATGTGTTTGCCGCTACTTCTATGGAGGATAAAGATGCGGAAAGCCTAATCGAAATGTATATCAAGCTTCTGGAGCAAGGCAATATTGAATTGCCGTTTCCGGACAGCATTATTTGTATGCTCAAAACGAGTGGAGAAGTCATTTACAGTAATGCGGAGGTGGAAATTGCCAAACGTATCCAGACACCGCAAACCGAAGCCGCCCGTATGGGGGAAACATTGGAAGAATTTGATAGGGTCAGCAACATTCGGGAAAATGAGAGAATGATGGGACTTGCCTTGCCGATAAAAGACAATCAAGGGCAGGTAGCCTTTATTTTCTATTTTCTAAAGCCGACCGAGCAGGTAGAAGAAGGCATCCGCAGAACAGTCTATGTCATTTCGATGTCCGTCATTCTGGCAATTGCTCTGGCCATGCTCCTAGGTTATATCTTTTCCGGCTTTTTGACCAAACCGATTCGCTCTCTGTCCAAACGAGCCAAAGATATGGCAGACGGCAAACTCAAAAATCCGATTCCGGTTCTCTCCAATGATGAAATCGGTGATTTGACGGTCAATTTCAATGATATGGCCAAATCACTCAATTATACCTTAGAGCAAATGGCAGGGGAAAAATACAAGATGGAAACCATCATCAACTACATGACAGACGGAATTCTGGTATTTGATGAAGCCGGCAACTTAATTCACAAAAACCCTGCCTCTATTTTGATGTTGGAATTTTTCGGGGCAATCCACTATCAAGATATATTTGGAGAAAGACTGGAAATCAGCTTTGAAGAACTCCTGCAAAAATCGGAATTTGAGCAAATTAAGTTTATCTTGGAAAAAGACAATCAATATTACAACATCATTTTCGGCAGATATTACCATGATGTCAACATTGCCGGCGGTGTTATCTGTGTCATACAGGATGTGACGGAACACAAAAAACTGGAGCAGATTCAAAAGGAATTTGTGGCCAATGTATCGCATGAACTACGCACGCCGATTACTACCGTCAAAAGCTATGCAGAAACTCTCTTGGAGCTAAGTCCCGAAGATGTGGACAATCGCAATCGCTTTTTGGAAGTCATCAATTCCGAAAGTGACCGAATGACCACTCTGGTACAGGATTTGCTCGAGCTTTCCAAGCTGGATAACAAAAAGCTTAGCTTCCAGATGGAAAAAATCGAACTGACGGAGCTGGTAGAGACAGAAATCGAACATTTCCAAATCCATGCCGAAAAGAAAAAACAAAGTATCTTTTTTGAAGCGGAAAGAAAATTTTATATCTACGGAGATGCCGGCAGAGTGGCACAAGTTTTTCGCAACCTTATTTCCAATGCTATCAAGTATAGCGGTGAAAATAGCCAAATCCATGTTCTCATTTATGAACAGGGCAACTTTGTGGTGGGTGAAGTGCGTGACCAAGGGATGGGTATTTCCAAGGAAGATTTGCCACGTGTCTTTGAGCGTTTTTATCGAGTGGACAAAGCACGCTCCCGGGCTATGGGAGGCACCGGTCTGGGACTGGCGATTGTGGATGAAATCATGCAATATCACGGCGGCAGTATCTCCGCAGAGTCGGAGGTAGGAAAAGGCAGTAAATTTTATCTGAAATTTCCACGCTGGCAGGGCAGTATGCGGCATTAGCAAAGGCTTTGACCGGTAAAAGGCAAAGTAATGTATCCGTTAAGCGTTTGTAATCATTTTGTAATATGACTATTGTATAATAAGACCAGAAAAATGATGAAAAAGAGAAAGGAGAGAATATGAAAAAGAATTATTTTATTATAATTTCGTTCTTGTGGCTTTTTCTCTTTTCTTTTGCGATGGATGCAAGCACCTTAAACTCCACGAAAAATCGGGATAATGAGCCCAAGATGATGATGCTCAAACCGGCAGAAGTGAAGTCAGGTTTTTTTGTAAAAGATAGCAAAGACACAAAAGAAAAAGAGTCACAAACAGAGAGTTCGATATCAGAAAAAGAACTGCTGAGCTATGTAGCGGATTTACAGGCTGAGCTCAAACAGGAAGAAAATAAGAATATTGAAAAAATCGGTGAGTTGGCTTTGACCGAAGGCTTCACCAAAATGAGGACAAAGCTGTTTACCGGAAAACGAAAATTATTGGGAAAAGGTGAAAAGGATATGCTGGTTACATTGATTCTTTTCCAAGTCAAAGAATCCTCCGAGGAAGTGACAGTTTTGCAGGAACTTTCCCGAGAAATCGGAGCCAGCAAGCTCTTTAGTGCAGAGATTGACTTAAGTCAAGTCGGTGTCAATTATCTTCTCATTCAGGTTGAAAAAGAAGACGGACAAACAGAGTCCCAATTGATTCAAATCATTGTCGAAGACATCAAAACCAAGGACAAGTTGGAAAAAATGACACTGAAGTTTTTAAAGTAAAAAGTAAGAATATGGAGAAGAGATGAAAGGCAAAATAGCAATTAAATCAGTCCTTTTGATTATTTTAATTTTATTGAGTATTTTGCAGATAGAAAAGTTGTGGTTTGAGGATTACTCAAACCATAGCTTTTTTCGTTTGTTTACACAAAAAAACGATCCGGAAGCGGCCTTTCAGGAATTGATTTTTGAGCCGGAATATATTGCCGTCTATTCAGCCGGAGAGTTGGGTGAATATCGGCAATTGGACTCGGAAAGTATTTTATTTCAGGCGATTCACAAAGATACCGGCAAATTTATGCGCCAGCTTCCGCAAATGGAGAGAATAGAGCACTATCAATATGTGCAGCTCTACAATCGCCCTCATATTTTATGCTCTTTTTCAAGCGGCATCTCGAAAAACTTACTGCTCAAATTGGCGCAAAAGCCACAGGAAGAGAAGGATTCGAAGATTATAAACATGGCAGTCTTGCCGGCAGATTTGGAGGAGAGCCATTTTGGGATTCTTTTCTTTGATGAAAATGCCGAGCTTTCTGTCGGCTTTTCCATTGCCAAAACAGAAGTGACGGATGAAAATGAGGTGTTTTACCGGTTTATCAAGAATTCCGACAATATTGGAGATACACTTCTTTATTCGGCCAAACAACAAGGATTAAGTGCTTTCGCCGGAGAAGTCTTACTGCCATCACAAAAGCAGGACTATATTTTGCCTAGAGAATGGAAACGGGAATTTTCCTTCTTGCAGCAGGAGCAGACCAAAATAGATACCGAGAGCTTGAAAGACTATTTGTTTCCCTATAGCAAGAACCCTAAGATTCTTTGGAATATCGAAGAAGACAATAGAGTGCGCTATGGCGATTCATCGGTAATGATGGAATACAATTTGGATGGACTTTTTCAATATCGCTTTATTCAAGCACTGGCGACCGAAAAAAAGAATATTCCGGCAGGAGAGGCTCTGAAGGTAGCCGGTGATTTTATGGGCAAAGATGTGCGTTTGGCCATGCAGGAAACGAAATTAGCGGATTATCACTATCAAGACGGAAGACATTATTTTTACTATCAATATTATTTTCGGGGACATCCCTTGATTTGGGGAGAGGACACTGCCGAGAAGTACCAAATGCCGTACCCGATGGAAATCGTGGTAGAAAAAGATATGGTGGTCAGCTATCGCCGTGTCCTTTTGGAAGTGGATTTGCTACAGCAGGGGACTCGGTTTCGGGTCAATTATCAGGATGCTCTCAATTTATTTTACCAAGGCAATGAACAGGAGAAGATAGTCCGTCTGGATTTGGCATATTATTTTGACAAGGGTAAGATGAAACTCGGCTGGCTGGTGGAAACCAAGGAAAAACAGCTGATTTATCCGCTCAAGGTGGAGGAAGCAAATGAATTGGAATAAAGTATTGACAATTTTTATTTTGCTGTTTCTGGTGATTAATGTGGGGGTTTTCGGTTATCGGGAATTGCGCAAGCAAAGAAGCTATACCCTGCCCGGCAGCCGGATTCGCCAGCTGGAAAATGTCATGAAGCAAAAAGGAGTGACCATGTATGCCTATTTACCGGATTTTTATCCCAAGGCTAAATTGGAGCTGAAAAACAGTGAGTGGAAAAAGGAAGAAATTTTGAAAACCATTTTTGCCGAGAAGGAATATCGTTCGGAGATTTCTTATCAGGGGGCTTTGGCCGATACCTATTTAAATGAAGAACAAACCCTTTCTTTTTATACCGGTGACTATTCGGGAACCCTTTATTACAAAGGAAAGAATCCACGCTATGTGCCGGACAGCCTTACCTTGCTGGCGATGGAAAGCAAGGCGGTACTCTTTGCCAAGGATTTGGCAGGAAAAAATCAAGAGTTTGAAGTAACCCATCGCCAGATTGTGGATGACGGCTATTTGCTTGAAGTGAACGGCTTGTTTCGCAAAGAACATATATTCAGCAGCTACTTCCAAATCCGAATCAATGCAGAGGGAATTCAGGAGGCGATTGGACGCTTTTATCAGCCGCTTGATTTCACCGGTCAACCGGAAGAAATCTATGCTTTTGATGAAGTGATGTATTACTTTATGAATAAGATGGAAGAAAAAGGAAAAAGCCAAATCATCATCAAAGATGTCGATGTCGGTTATTGGATTTTGGATACCAATGCCAAACAGCTGGCGATAGAGTCTATACCGGTCTATCGCATTATTTTGGATGGGGATGACAGCATTTATTATATTGATGCCTACAAAAATGAGTTTTTGGATTGAGGAAATGCTCTGCCTGATATCGCAAGATATATAAAATATAGGTTCAATTCTTGGACAAAAATAGGTGCATGGATAGATAAAACTTGCATTTCAGCTTTACACATGCTATAATGCACTTGAATAAAAATCGATTTGAAAATAAGGATACAGAGGTGAAAAGGATGGAACAATTACTGATTGAAGGTGGTATTCCACTGAAAGGTCAGGTAGAAGTTAGCGGTGCGAAAAATGCGGCATTGCCTATTTTAGCGGCTGCAGTTCTAACTCAGGATGTATGTGTGATTGAGAATGTACCGAATATTTTGGATATTCAAATCATGTTAAAGGGTATTGAATGTTTGGGAGCAAAGGTTACCTTTGAAAAAGGCAGAGTAACGATTGACGGCAGTGGAGTAAAGAGGCCGGTTGTAGACTCGGAATATATGCAACAAATTCGTGGTTCTTATTATTTGCTGGGGGCATTGCTGGGAAGATTCAAGCAGGCACAGGTGATTATGCCTGGCGGCTGTAATCTGGGCACCAGACCGATTGACCAGCATATTAAGAGTTTTGAGGCATTGGGAGCAAAGACCAAGATTGAGCATGGCGTGATTATTGCCAATGAAGAGAAAGCCCCGATTATCGGCACTTCCATTTATCTGGATATTGCCAGTGTCGGTGCTACCATTAATAGCATTATGGTAGCGGTTTTAGCGGAAGGAAAAACCGTCATCGAAAATCCTGCTAAAGAGCCGCATGTGGTTGACTTGGCAAACTTTTTAAACAGTATGGGTGCCAATATTAAAGGGGCAGGTACGGATGTCATTAAGATTAAGGGTGTGGAGCGCTTGCATGGCTGTGAGTATTCCATTATTCCGGATCAGATTGAAGCAGGTACCTTTATGGTGGCGGCAGCCATTACCGGTGGTGACGTGGTAGTCAAAAATCTGATTCCAAAGCATATGGAAGCCATTTCTGCCAAGCTTTTGGAAATGAATGTAAAAATTGAGGAACGAGAAGACTCGATTCGTGTGTATGTGGATGAGCCTTTGAAGCCATGTAATTTAAAAACTTTGTATTATCCGGGCTTACCGACGGATATGCAACCGCAAATGACAGCGCTTTTGACCTTGATTGAAGGTACCAGCATTGTCACGGAAACCGTTTATATTGACCGTTTCCAATATGTGGAAGAATTGTTGCGTATGGGTGCGGATATTACCGTAGAAGGCAATACTGCCATTGTCAAAGGGGTTTCCAGGTTGTTGGGTGCGGATGTCAAAGCCAAAGACCTAAGAGCCGGAGCGGCACTGGTATTGGCGGGATTGGCAGCACAAGGAGAAACCGGTGTTTTCCATTTGGATTATATTGACAGAGGCTATGAAAGAATCGAAGAAAAGTTCCAAAAACTGGGTGCAAAGATTAAAAGAGTGTCCTTTGATGATGTCAAAAGCCAGTTGAGAGTGGTTTAATGCTCTTAATCCATAAACCGCTAAAATAAAGGCTTTGAAAGGTTTTCAAGATTGGCTCTTCGGTGAAAAAGTGCGATTTCAGCAACTTTTTCAAGGAAAAAGCAAGAAAAAGCTTGACAAATAGCGATAAAGCGGTTATAAATAGTATAAGAAGCAGTTTTTGCTTTAGATATTTTTAAACTTATTCAATATTTTCAGTTTGTACAGGAGGAGTATAAATGAACAAAGCAGAATTAGTGAGTGCAATTGCAGAAAAAGCGGAATTAAGTAAGAAAGACTCTGAAAAAGCTCTTAAGGCTTTTATGGATGTTGTAACCGAAGAATTGACAAAGGGTGGAAAAGTTCAATTAGTTGGCTTTGGTAACTTCGAAGTTGCTGAAAGAAAAGAAAGAAAAGGACACAATCCACAAACCAAACAACAAATTACCATTCCTGCTTCGAAAGCACCTAAATTCAAGGCTGGTAAGGCATTAAAAGATTCTGTAAACGTGCCTGCTCCAAAGTCTAAGAAGAAGAAATAAGTATCCCAAAAGTAATATGATGCAAAAGATCTAACCCCTGCGGGATAGGTCTTTTGTATTTTGTATCTGAAGAAAACCTAAGGAAAGAGAGCGTATCTTGCTATAGAGATTCCCGAATACCGAGAGATACCGGGAAAGAATGGATAGGACAGGATTATGAGAATAGATAAATTTTTAAAGGTATCTCGTCTGATTAAAAGACGGACAGTGGCAAATGAGGCGGCAAGCGCCGGCAGAGTAAAAATCAATGACAAAGTGGTAAAGCCGTCGGAGGAAGTCAAAGTCGGGGATATCGTAGAGATTGCTTTTGGCCAAAAAAGTGTCAAAGCGGAAGTGCTGTCGATTGCAAATACCGTTCGCAAAGAAGAAGCCAATGAAATGATTCGACTGATACCGGGAGAAGAATAGCCTATGCGGAAAGACAAGGATAAAAAAGCAAAGAGATTTATTGTGATGGTCATTGCTGTACTGACGATTGCTTTTTTCTTTCAGTTGAAGAATGTCTTTCATAAGTACAATCAAAAACAGGATGAGATTGAGGTCTTACAGCAAAAGATAGTGGAAGAAAACGAAAAGAATTTAAAGCTGAAAGAATACGAAAAATATATGAAATCGGATGCTTACATTGAGGATAAAGCCAGAGAAGAGTTCAATTTGATTAAAGATGGAGAAGAAGTATATATCCTAAAAAAGGAATAATCGGATGCTGGAAAAAAAGAATTTAAAAGAGAAAATCTTAAAAGAGAAATTAATCTTACCAAAGGAACGAGTATTGGCGGGATTTTCAGGTGGAAGTGACAGTGTCGCTTTGTGTCATTTGTTAGCGGAGCTTCGGAGAGAGTTGGACTTTTCTCTGGAGCTTATTTATATTCAGCACAATTTACGAGGAGAGGAAAGTCGCAGGGAGGAAGAATTTGTCAGGGCATGGGCCGCAAAACAAAACTGCCCTCTGACTACAGTATCTGTCAATGTCCGTCAGGAAGCCGCAGATAAAAAGCTTTCAATAGAAACCGCTGCCAGAGAGCTAAGACATCGGGCCATCGCCGAAAAGGCGGAGGAAGGTTTTGATAAGATTGCCTTGGCCCAGCATGCCAAGGACCAGGCGGAAACGGTTTTGATGAACTTTTTCAGAGGCAGCGGTGTAGCGGGATTGGCAGGAATGAGAGCAAGAAGAGGGAAACGGATTCGCCCTTTGTTATCCTATAGTAAGCAGGAAATTATGGACTACTTGGCAAGAGAAGGACTGGACTGGTGTGAAGATTCCAGCAATGACTCGTTAGACTATCGCCGCAATCGAGTGCGCAGGGAGATAATTCCTTATTTGCAGGAGGCCTTCAATCCCGGTATTGTAGGAACCTTGGCAAACAATGCCGAGCAAATGCAGGAATTACAGGATTATTTGGAGATGGAAGCGGAGAAACTTTTTGCGGCAGCCGCTCGACAGACGGAACAAGGGCTTTGTTTGAAGATAGCCGTATTTCGGGAGACTGCGACATTTATGCAAAGAATGCTTTTGCGTAAGGCAATCGAGCAGGTCAAAGGAAATCTGATTAATGTCGAGCAAAGTCATATTGCAAGGCTTCTTTCTCTGGTGGATAAGGAAAGTGGAAAATGCGAGGATATTGTGGAAGGATGGATGGCCCGGAGAGATTATGAAGATTTAATCTTTGGCCGAAAGAGTAGTTTCCAAGAGGAGAAACCGGCTTTGTCTGATGGTGAGATTTTTCGCTACAGACTTGACATATTCCGCCAAAACAGGTATATTAAAGTAATTGGAGATTTTATTTTAATTAGTAAAATTCTTCCTGTCAAAATGGAGAAACGCAATCAAAAGAATGCGACACAATATCTGGATTTGCGACAATTACCAAAGGACTTGGCGTTTCGCTATGCCATGCCGGAGGATTATATCATTATCAATCAGCAGGGAAACCGAAAGAAATGGAAAGATTATTTGGCGGATGAAAAAGTACCGAGAAAAAAAAGAGCCTACATCCCCGTTCTTGCAAGCGGCGGAGAAATCATTTGGGCCGTCGGTTATCGTATCGGTTATCCGTATCGCATAACAGAAAAAAGCAATCAAATATTACAAATTACAATCTTAGGGAGGACAGTGAAGTGTCAAAGATTAAAGAAAGAATTTCGAGAGAAGCAGTAGAAGCACGTATTAAGGAGCTTGGAAAACAAATTAGTGAAGATTATGCGGAGTCAGGTGTTCATTTGGTTTGCATTTTAAAGGGTGCTTTTATGTTTATGAGTGATTTGGCAAAGGAAATCACTTGTCCGGTATCCATAGATTTTATGGCTGTCAGCAGCTATGAAGATCAGCTGGAAAGCACCGGCATTGTCAAGATTGTAAAAGATTTGGATGGCAGTATTGAAGGAAAGGATGTTTTGGTGGTGGAAGATATCATCGATTCCGGTAGAACTTTATACTATTTGATGCAAATTTTGGAAAAGAGAAACCCGAAGTCCTTGCGTTTGGCGGCTCTTTTGGATAAGGAGCCAAGACGTGTAGTACCGGTGGATGTATCCTATGTGGGTTTTAAGATTGAAGATTTCTTTGTTTTGGGATATGGACTGGATTATAAACAATACTACCGTAATCTTCCTTTTATCGGGGAAATGGTAGAAGACTAGTCGTCAGAATGGGAAAAAAGGAAAGGAGAAATTTGTGAATAAGAATTTACGAGGGTTTGGCTTTTATGCAATACTGCTGGTTGTACTATTTGTGGCAGTTTATTTTGCACAGTCAGCTCAAAACTCAGTCAATGAAGTAAATTACGGATATACCGAGTTGGCAAAAGATGTCGAAACGGGCAATGTCTTGCGCATTGTGATTTATCCGAATGAGATTACACCGACCGGAAGAGCTTTGGTGTATTTTAAAGACCCTTCCGCTCCGAGAGAAGAAATTCATTTGCTCAATGCGGATAATTTCCGTGCGGAAATGGCAGGGAAAGGTGTGGACGTAGATCCGATGCCGATTCAAAAGACCAGTCAAATCTGGAATATTATTCCGATGGTCTTGATTTTGATATCCGTGCTTTTCCTGCTCATTTTTGTAATGAGTCAGGCGCAGGGTGGAGGCGGCTCGAAGATTATGTCTTTTGGCAGAAGCAGAGCCAGAAAATCAACAGATAAGGATAAGAAGGTGACATTTCAGGATGTTGCCGGCTTGGATGAAGAAAAAGAAGATTTGAAAGAAGTGGTCGAGTTTTTGATGAACCCGACAAGATTTTCCGAATTGGGAGCAAGAATTCCAAAAGGTGTGCTTTTGGTGGGCCCTCCGGGTACCGGTAAAACCTTATTGGCAAAAGCGGTAGCAGGAGAAGCCAGAGTCCCTTTCTTCAGCATTTCCGGCTCGGACTTCGTGGAGATGTTTGTCGGTGTGGGTGCTTCCCGGGTACGTGATTTATTTGATGAAGCCAAGAAGAGCTCCCCATGTATTGTATTTATTGATGAAATTGATGCCGTTGGTCGCAGACGTGGAGCCGGACTTGGCGGCGGTCATGATGAAAGAGAACAAACCTTGAACCAACTTTTGGTAGAAATGGATGGTTTTGGGGTGAATGAGGGTGTCATTATTATTGCGGCAACCAACCGTGTGGATATTTTAGACCCTGCTCTGCTTCGTCCGGGACGTTTTGACCGTCAGGTGACGGTGGGTCGTCCGGATGTAAAGGGAAGAGAAGAAATCCTGAAGGTACATGCCAAGGGCAAACCTCTTTCCGA
The DNA here is from genome assembly GCA_030535295.1 of Eubacteriales bacterium. Taxonomy (GTDB): domain Bacteria; phylum Bacillota; class Clostridia; order Lachnospirales; family Vallitaleaceae; genus W11650. The sequence continues at coordinate 12,821 of JAUMXK010000044.1, forward strand.
CACGGTAGATTTGAAAGAGGTAGCAAGAACCACTGCCGGATTTACCGGTGCAGACCTTGAGAATCTCTTGAATGAAGCGGCAATTTTTGCGGCTCGTAAGGGTGAGAGAATTATTTCACAGGATAATTTAAGAGAAGCCTTTGTCAAAGTGGGAATCGGTACAGAGAAACGTTCTCGCATTATCAGCGAAAAAGAAAAGCGGATTACCGCATATCACGAGGCAGGACATGCGATTATTCATCAGGTCTTGCCAAATATCGACAAGGTACATAGTATTTCGATTGTACCGACCGGTTTTGCCGGCGGTTATACCATGCCGTTGCCGAAAAAGGATGAAATGTATCTGACCAAATCCAAGATGGAGCAGGAAATTGTGGCTTTGCTGGGTGGTAGAGCGGCGGAGGCCTTGATTATCGGAGATGTGACTACAGGAGCTTCCAACGATATTGAAAGAGTGACTAAGATTGCTCGCAATATGGTAGTGCGTTATGGTATGAGCGATGTGATTGGACCAATCAATTTGGGTGAAGATGAAGATGAGGTCTTTATCGGCAGAGATTGGGGACATACTCGCAATTATGGTGAAAATATTGCCGGTATCATTGATGATGAGGTGAAACGCATTGTGACCGATGCCTATCAACAAGCAATGGACATTTTGGAAGAATATATGGATGTTCTCCATGCAACAGCCGAGCTTTTGATTAAGAAGGAAAAAGTCTATGGCGATGAGTTCAAAGCTCTTTTCGGGGATCGACTGCCACAGGAAGAGGAAGAAGAGGCCTATACTTCTTTGAAAGAGCAAACCGAAGCCATCCATCGTCAGGCAGAGGAAGAAAAGCGAAAAGCCGAAGTCGAGCAGCTATGGAATGGCTTTGATGCCGAAGAAAAAAAGTAAGACAATTCGAGTGAGTGACTGCAAGCGTAGATGATGACGGAAAGTCCAATCAGAGGGCCGGAAGTCTTTTGAAAGTAGTTTGAAAGCAGCTTTCGCAGGTGGACAAGCTTTGAGATAGTGTAAATAGAAAAATAAAAGAAGCTTATTGTATAGAGTGATTCGATACAATAAGCTTTTTCTTATTCTTCTTTCGATTCTTCTTCTGTAATGCTTGCCAATAGTTCATCCAGATGCTGCCAGATTTCTTCTGTACCCGTTTTATTGAGGGCGGAGAAAGGAAAGAGCTGGTCATTTTCAATTTTCAAGGTTTGACGAATGAGTTTTAGGGCTTTGCCATGCTGCTGCTTGCCGAGTTTATCCATTTTGGTGGCAATGACAAGCGGCTGATAGCCAAAGGAGCGAATCCATTCCATCATTTGCACATCATTGGCGGAAGGTTCATGTCTTCCGTCTACCAGCAGGATAACTTGGAGCAAGGTTTGTCTGGTATGTAGATAATCATCAATCATTTTTGCCCAGCGTTCTCTTTCACTTCTTGAAACTCTGGCATAACCATAGCCGGGCAAGTCTACAAAATAAAGGCTGTCCTCAACATTATAAAAATTGATAGTTTGTGTTTTGCCGGGCTGTGAAGAGGTACGGGCCAAAGCTTTTCTGCGAAGTAAAGCATTGATTAAAGAAGATTTACCGACATTGGACTTACCGGCAAAGGCAATTTCGGGCAGGCCTGTTTTGGGGTATTGTTCCTCTTTGACACCCACTGCCGCAAGGGAAGCGTTATTTACTATCATGATGAATTCCTTTCATGGATTATGTTCTTATCTTTTATGGTGGTCATTGGTGTTAGAGAGATATCTCTCATTCCTTCTTTAGTTTAGCATATTTTTTCTTGTGCTGTCAATCGACAGATAAGACTATTGCAATGGGCAAAGCATTTCCTTAAAATATCATTTGTGACATGGCTTACATAAACAGAAATCTGTTGGTTCTATGTAAGCCGTTTTTCATCAAATGGTGCGGAGGATGAACATTGTGCTTCGCTAAATTGTCTGTCTTTTGGGAGGGAAAAAAATGAGAAACGCTATCTATCGAAACAAAAACTATCGGAAATTATTGATTGGCAATACGATTTCTTCTTTTGGAGATAGCATGTATAGTATTGCATTAACCGTTTCGCTCTATGAGGCAACCGGGAATATTTCAGCGGTTGCCTTTATGTGGCTGATTCGGGCGGTCATGCGTATTCCGATTCAATTTATTTCCGGAATCGTGGCAGATACATTTCCCAGAAAACAGTTGATTTGCTTTACCAATTTTATTTCGGCACCGATTGCTTTTGGATTTCTGTTGATGGATAAGCAGAATTGGTGGGGAGTTTATGTTCTTATATTTTTTTTGCAAGCATTGAATGATATTGAGCAACCGGCGATTATGGGGCTCATGCAGGAAATTGTGGACAAAGAGCAGCTGAAGGATGCCAATGCCGCTTCGGCTTTGATAGACCGGATTGCTACTTTAGTATCACCGGCTCTTGCCGGTGGACTGATGCTGACTTGGGGAGTTTCGGTTTTATTTTTTATCAATGGACTCAGTTTTTTTCTGGCAGCATTTTTCCTGTCAGGGATTAAGTACACTTCGTCGATAGAGCGAAAAGAAAGGCAAGCATTTACAATGTTTCGTTTTGCCAAAGAAGGATATACCAAAGCACTGGAAGATAAGAGGATTCTTAGTCTGCTCTGTATCGGCATTTTTCCGGGGATTATGGGGCGTTATTATGAAATCTACAAGGTATATGTATCGGATAAACTTTTGAATCTTGGGGCGGAAGGGATAGTTCTTTTTAGTTATGCCATGACGATTGGGGGGATTCTTTCTCCTTTGATGATTCCATATTTATGGAAAAGAAAACGATTCACGGCTCGATTTTATAGCGTTATTGTCCTTTGTCTTAGCGGTATTATGATACTTTGGGCAAGTACGCAGAATCCGGTTTACAGCTTTCTTTTGCTAACCATTGGCGGTGTTTTTTTCTCTGCTACCGGAATTCTCCTAAGAACTTATTTGCAGGAAAATGTTGAAAAGCAATATATCGGACGTATTTTTTCCTTATATCAAATGTGGATGATTTTGGGAGCGATTGCCGGTATTTTGTCTGCACCTTTGCTATTAGAGCTTTGGAGTGTTCGACTTGGATTTATGATTGTGTTTGCGATTGTGTTTTTTGGGGGACTGACATTTCCGGTGTTTCAAAAAAGGATATCTAGCTGAGAAATATTGAAAAGAGAAATAAGCGAAAAAAAACCTGCAATTACTTGCAGGTTTTAAGGAGAAGGTATTTTGTTTTTGGGGTAGTAAAAACTTAATACTCTTTTGAGGTATGTCTTGATTATAGCACTGTCTCGGCGGAAAGTCTGCCCAAATTTTTTTTGATTCGATTCTTATCTTTGAGCAGAATTTAAGAAGTCTTGAATTTTGAACAAAAGATACAAAATGATACCTTCCTCATTGTAAGAAATATACAATGCCCGGCATTGCTCTCAAGCTATCTTCTAAAAAGCATGCAAGCAAACTTTGGAGATGTCTGTATACAGTAAAAACTTTGCCTTACAGAGAGCTTAAAAGCTGCTTGTATATTAGGGCATAGTTTTCACGCCAACGGTTGCAAAGCTGTATGGCGGAGCCTTCGTCTGCCATCAGAAGTGTCAGCTCAATTAGGATTTGTTTGTTGTTTTTGGCAATCAAATGAGTATAAAAGCCGCCGGCTTTATTGGGATAGTAGTCGGCACTGATTTCATTTTCCTGACGGATTTCTATCATATTTTCTTTGAGATAGGCCTTTACTGTAGCTTTTACCTTCTCAGGAATGTCTTCTGCAAAGAAATCCAGAGTCACCTGACCGTCTTTGGTAATCTCATAGAGTGTTTCCAGCTTTTTTTGTATCACACGCAGCAGATGCGATTCTACCAATTCCGTAATGCTTTCCTGCAATTGAAAATACGGACTGTAATACTCTCCCACCATCAGTTCGGAAATGGTGGTGTTGGAGAGGGGAAGATTGACTTCATTTAAAATATATAAAACCACTAATTTACGCAATCTATTTTCTAACATAAAAACTCCTTACATGACAATTCGTGCCTGCATTGCTGCCGCTGGAAGGCTTGTTTGGGGCAATAAAAGATTCGCCGGGCAGCTTTGATTTTTTTAGTATAGCACAAAGTGTCAAAAAAATCCAGAATGACCGAAAAAGCTCTATTTCAAAGAAATTTGCTTTGAAATAGAGCTTTTGATTAGCTGTTCATATTTTTTCGATTGTATTTAATGCGGTCGCTGGCACTTAGAATCTTCTTTCGCAGGCGAATTTCGGTTGGAGTGACTTCCACCCATTCATCCGGCTCGACAAATTCCAGTGCGTCCTCCAGACTCATTTCCAGCGGCTTTAGAAGTTTGATGGCTTCATCGGCACCGGAAGCTCTGGTATTGGTGAGTTTCTTGTTTTTGGTCGGATTGACCACCATATCTTCGCTGCGGTTATTCATGCCGATAATCATACCCTCATAGACCTCGGTAGACGGGCCGACAAAGAGCCGTCCACGGTCACTCAAATTAAAGAGAGAGTATGCCATGGTAGTGCCATTCTCTTGGGAGATGAGGACACCGTTTTGGCGGCCGGGGATTTCACCGGCATAAGGGCCGTAGGAGTCAAAGGCACGAACCAATATGCCCTCACCACGGGTATCATTGATAAACTCTGAACGGTAGCCGAGAAGTGCACGGGTCGGGACCAGATATTCGGCTTTGGTATGGCCGTTCTCGGCAATCATCGACTGCATGCTGCCTTTGCGTTGGTTCAGCTGGGCAATGACACCGCCGATATATTCATCCGGGGCGGAAACAATGACCTTTTCATAAGGCTCCATTTTTTTGCCGCCGATTTCCTGAAACAGCACTTCCGGTTTGGATACGCTTAGCTCATAGCCTTCCCTACGCATATTTTCAATTAAAATGGATAAATGCAGCTCTCCTCTGCCGGAAACCTTGTAGGCATCGGTACCTTCTATCGGCTCGACACGAAGTCCGACATTGGTTTCGAGTTCTTTTTGCAAACGAGCGGCAATATGACGAGTAGTGACAAATTTACCGACTTTACCTGCAAAGGGGGAGTTATTGACATAGAAGTTCATCGACATGGTCGGTTCTTCAATGGCAATCATCGGCAGGGGCAAGATATTGTCCGGCAAGCAAATCGTTTCGCCGATAGAAATATCGCTGATACCGGAAATGACGACAATATCCCCGGAGTGGGCTTCTTTGGTTTCGGTACGTTTCAGGCCGACATTGACAAAGACCTGATTGATTTTGGCTCTGGCGATACTGCCATCACGCTTACTGACTGCTACGATATCGGCAGGGTGAAGCGTTCCTTGGGTGATTCGGCCAATTCCCAGTCGGCCGATATAGTCATCATAAGCCAGTGCGGAAATTTGAAATTGCAGGGGCAAATCGTCTTTATCCGGATAAGACGGGACATGACGGGTAATCATTTCAAACAACGGCTCAATATCTTCATTGGTATCCTCCAGATTGTAGTGGACGACACCGGCACGGGCGGTACCGTATAAAATCGGAAAGTCCAGCTGTTTGTCGTTGGCTCCGAGTTCTGCAAATAAATCAAAGGTCATATCGACCACTTCTTCCGGACGGGCATCATTTTTATCGATTTTATTGATTAATAAAATCGGACAAAGCCCTTGTTCCAATGATTTTTGCAGTACAAAACGGGTTTGCGGCATCGGCCCCTCTGCCGAATCCACCAATAAAATGGCAGTGTCTACGGTGCGGATGATTCGCTCCACTTCGGAGGAAAAATCGGCGTGTCCGGGGGTATCGACGATGTTAATCTTATAATCCTTGTAGTTGACGGAGCAGTTTTTCGAATAAATTGTAATTCCACGCTCCCTTTCGATGTCATTGCTATCCATGACACAATCGACGACTTCTTCATGCTCACCGAATACACCCGATTGTGCCAGCATGGCATCCACCAAAGTGGATTTTCCGGCATCAACATGGGCGATTACGGCAACATTGATGATTTTCTTTTCTCTCATAAATTCTCCTTGAAAAAAGCTATTTAACGCAAGTTAAATAGCTTGATTAGATTTCACTTTTCTTAGTGTAACACTCTTTTTTTCTTATGACAAGAGCGAAATTTACCGAAATTTTTCGGGAATTAAAGGACTGAGAGGGAAAATTTACTTGATTTTCCTCTCGTTTCCTAGTATTTTAGAAAATAGAGGATGTATGAAAATGAATAAAAGTAAGAATGGCATGATAACATATTAGGGAGGATTGCAATGCAAATATTATTTTTTCTGGTTGCCTTTTTGGCTTCTGTAATCGGTGCAATTTGTGGAATTGGCGGTGGGGTGATTATTAAGCCGACGCTGGACTCTTTTCAGGTAATGAGTGTGGCCACCATCAGTTTTTTGTCGGGCTGTACGGTACTGGCGATGTCATCTTATTCCGTGATTAAGGCAAAACTGTCGGGAGATTCGCAGGTAGACACAGGGACAGGATTGCCGCTTGCCGTTGGTGCGGTGCTGGGTGGCATTGCCGGCAAGGAGCTTTTTGATGTGGTTGCATCTATGTCTCCAGATAGGGAAAAAGTCGGTATGATTCAAGCGATATGCCTGCTTGTCATTACCCTTGGAACTCTGATTTACACCGTGAAGAAAGATAAGATAAAGACCAGACAAATCAAACATACACTAGTCAGTGCTGTAATAGGCTTTAGCTTGGGAATGGTGTCGGCTTTTTTGGGAATTGGCGGCGGACCGATTAATCTGGTCGTGCTGTTTTATTTCTTTTCCATGCCGACCAAGACGGCAACTGCCAATTCCCTTTATATTATCTTTTTTTCCCAATTGGCAAGCTTGGTTGGGGTGATTGTGACCGGCAGAGTACCAAGCTTTGACTGGGCGGTGTTGCTGATTACCGTAGTGGGTGGTATTGCCGGCAGTATTGTGGGGAGAGCCGTCAACCGCAAAATAGATAATCGGACAGTAGATAAGCTTTTTATCGGTCTGATGATTGTCTTAATTGGTATCAATGCCTATAATATTTGGCGTTTTTGGTAAAATTATTTTTTCAGGATAAAATCGGTCATTTCCTCTATTAGGGCAGAAGGAAACGGTAAACTGTCGTCCTGATATACTTTGGAGTATTCCGTAAGATTGCTTCTGCTTTCGAACATTTTTTCCTTGCGGATAGGGCTATCTTTGAGCATGTGCGTCATTTCCGGAAGAATGACCAGTTTGCTGCCGGGAGCGGCTTTGTGAAGGTTTTCGGCATCGATTACTTGAACTTGGCTGTCATTATCCCCTTGCAGAATTAAAATAGGGATATCCAGCTTTTCGATTTCTTGGGCAGGATGATACTTCATCCAACTGATTAAATACGGCTGTACGGAAGGGCGGAAAAGACCGCTTAATAATTGGGAAACTTCCGGATACGGATTGCCCATTTTTAAGGAGTTGAAAATCTTTTGACTTTCTTCTACAATGGCAGGTGGATTATTCGGATTGGAACGAATCTGTTCCATGGTGATTTCGTCAATTCTTCTTCCGGCACCGGCCAAAGTAATAAGTCCGTCCACCACCTCAGACTTTGCAGCCAAAGTTCCGACCAATGCACCCTCAGAATGACCGACAAGATAGATTTTTCCAAGTCTTTCGTCCGCTTTTGCTTTTTGGAGCAAGGCTATCACATCCGATACGAAGTCTTCAATTACCATTTTTTCTTCTTCTGTTTTGGCATCTACTACCGATGCCGAGCGGGCAATCCCACGTTTGTCATAGCGAATGCTGGCAATGTCATTTAGGTAAAGCCGGCCGGCAAGATCCAGATAGACATTGGCAAGACCTTCTTTGGTGCTTGGCCCGGAGCCGCCGATAATCAGAACGACTGGCGGTTTTTCGCTGTTTTCCGGGAGGTTTAATACTGCGTGGAGTTGGCCGTTTCCCGCAGGAATAGAATAATCCATCTCATTTTCTATCATTTTAGTTCGAAGGCTCTTGCCATCGAGCTGTTCACTCTTTGCTTCGGACTTGCCCGTATCAGAAACGGCTTGAGACGAAATCGTAATTTCAGGCAGGGCATTTTTCAGTTTTTCCCATAGGCTAAGAGTATTTTCCTTGTCGGCATGGTTGAAGTAAATGCGTGGATTGTCTTCGTCTATCAAATGAAAAATCAACATATCGTCATTTTCATGAAAAAGGTACAATCGCACATTGGGATTGCCTTTTCCGCTAAAGGTACCACGGGAATAGCGTGGAGTTGCAGAGCCTACATTTTTCATCAGATGTGGCAAGGGATAGTTTTCGACCAATTCGATTTTTTCAATATGGTCAAAAGGGATTGTCATTGGATAAAGGGTTCTTCCGATTTGGATTTCGTTTTCACGGATGACCATGACAGGAGTGAATACTTCTTCAAAACCAAGTAAGCAAAAAGCACCGACCAAAATAAAAATTATCAGGTACTTGGAGAAGGCAAAGTAAATCCTGCCTTTGCGAGTCCCCAAATTGATGGTTTGACCAATTCCGAAGGGTTTGGTAATGACGGTAGCCGGATTGTCCGGATTGTTGTAAAAATGTCCCAAAAAACTGTGATATTCATAATAGGCATCTTCGTCATCTACTATGAGCGGCTGTGAATCGGAAAGCAAGCTTATTTCTTTGGTGCGTATCTTATAATAGCTGAATAGAATGATGATGACAGAAAGAGCCGGCATCATGTAAATCAAAAGCCAGTAAAAGCTGTTTAGGACGGCATCGCCCTCTAAAAAACCTAAAATAAAGTATGCCATGCCGAACATAAAGATATTTTGAGAGAAGGAGAGCAATAGGTAGCTCATCGACCAAGACCGGCGGTATTCCTGATTTAAAGTCAGATTGGTATTGCTGTCACTGACATACATTTTGGCAGGCATGTGACAGATGGAGTAGCTGATACCCAAAGAAAGTAGCTGAATGACTAAGCTGGAAATAAGAAGGGCTGTCAATCCGCCACCGGCATTGGCATCGGGAAACGCAAAATAAATCACAAAACTAAGGATGAGAGGAATGACAAACCAAAAGAGCCCCACCGCTTTTTGATTCTTTTCTCTGCTGGTTTTCAGGTCTGCGGCTACCAGACCTTTTTGCTGAGGCAGTTGCCAATTTTTTTCTCTTTTTAAGACCAAGGTCTTTTGGCGGTATTTTTCGACGAGGCGATTATACAGCAGGAGTGGTAAATAGACATAGCCGATAATGACAAGTGTCACCATAATTCCGATATAGTTGCGGAAAGCAGGGATGAGGAGAGTCGTAAGCAGTAAGCTGCCCAGTAGCAAAAACAGCAGGCTTTGTCGTTTCAACTCTTTTTTGTAATCCAGAATTAGCTTTTTTAGGTCTTCGTCATTGACTTTATCAGCAGGAATGGTCACCAAAAAGTATAGATGATTGCTTTTCTTGTTGGCCGCATCCGAGTAAGTAAAATGTAAAATGCCGATGATAAAAAATAAATTCGGTAATAAAATAAAGAATAAAAGCATGTTATACCTCCT
>JAUMXK010000045.1 GCA_030535295.1 Eubacteriales bacterium
GGTATAAAACAGCCTTTGGAATGCAAGCATTCCCAGTCTGTTTCATACCTCTGGCGCACTCACGCTTTTTCGCGCAAAATCTGTTTTACAAAAGGGCTTTCATATAGTATACTTTGATATAGATGATAAATTGCGTGAATAGGGCGTATTTTTCTTGGTTTTTTTTAGAGTATTTATTTAGTGGGAGAGTCTTGTTTTCGTGATTTATGAGGAAGGAAGATGGAGAAGAAATATGGCAACACAATTTGACCGTACCATTGCTTTGGTGGGGGAAGAGCAGATTCAACAATTAAAGCAAAAGAAGGTGGCAGTTTTTGGGCTTGGTGGAGTTGGCTCTTTTGTGGTGGAGTCCTTGGTTAGAGCCGGTGTTGGGCACTTGATTGTGGTGGATAAGGATGTGGTGGATATCACCAATTTGAACCGACAGCTTTATGCCTTGCATTCGACCATTGGCAAAGCAAAAGCGGAAGTGGCAAAGCAGAGATGCCTTGACATCAATCCGGATGTAATAGTAGAAAGTTATCAGGAATTTTATTTGAATAAAGGGCAAATCAATTTGGAGGGTTGCGATTATGTGGTGGATGCCATTGACAATGTGACCGCCAAACTCCTCTTGATTGAAGAATGTAAGGAAAGAGAAATTCCTATTATAGTATGCCTCGGAACGGGAAATAAAATAGACAATACAAGCTTTCATATTACCGATATTTCAAAGACCACGATATGCCCTCTGGCCAAAGTAATGCGAAAAGAGCTGAAAGAGCGGGGGATTAAAAATGTGAAGGTCGTTTATTCGACGGCAGAACCTGTCTTGAAAAGGCAAGTGCCGGCATCTATCAGTTTTGTGCCGCCGGTGGCAGGTCTTTATTTGGCAGGAGAAGTGATAAGAGATTTGATCAAACGATAGGAGAATATCATGGAAACCGGACAAGTTTTGGAAGTAAAGGGAAAGAATCTTCGCTTGCAGATGGTGCGAAATGCAGCTTGTGGCTCGTGTAAGGCCTGTAGCATCGGCATTGACAGCAAGAGTTTGGAGCTGGAAGCCGTGAATTTATGCGGAGCGAAAAAGGACGATGTAGTGGAAATACGTCTGGAAACTGACAGCTTTCTATCTGCGGTCAGCATTATTTATGGCATTCCTTTACTTTGCTTGTTGGCCGGCATTTTTGTCGGCTATTTAGTAGGCGGCTCTTTGGTGACAGAAGTCAAAGAACTGACGGCTATCGGCATGGGGCTACTCTTTATGGCACTTGGTTTTCTGGTCATTCGTAGCCAAAACAAAAAATTCCGAAGAGAAAAGTATGTTCCGAAAGCAGTACGAGTGGTGACACCGGCCAATAGAAAAGGTTGATAACAAAAAAGCAAAAAAAATTAGAAGTGAAATAGAGGCAATTATGAGAATTATTGTTCAAAAATTTGGTGGTACCAGTATGGCCGATGAAAAGGGACGTGCGTATGTACTGGACAAAATAAAAAAAGCAAAAGAGTTATTTGACGGTGTGGTAGTAGTCGTTTCTGCCATGGGCAGGATGAATTCGCCTTATGCAACCGACACCTTGCTTTCCTTATTAAAAGATAATAAAGAAAATGTCAGCAATCGGGAAATTGACTTGTTGATGGGAACCGGAGAAATTATCTCGGCAGTTGTCCTTTCGGGAGAATTGCAAAAGGCAGGGATTGCCTCGGAAGCCTTTAGCGGAGGTCGGGCAGGCATTATTACAGATAATAACTATACCGGAGCGGAAGTGCTGTCGGTGGATGCCGGTTTGTTGCAGCAGGTACTTGGTCAGGGAATCGTACCGATTGTGGCAGGATTTCAAGGAAGGTCTTTGGAAGGGGAGCTTGCCACTCTCGGCAGAGGCGGCTCGGATTTATCGGCGGTTCTTTTGGGGGAAGCCTTGGAAGCGGAAAAGGTAGAAATCTACACGGATGTGGACGGTATCATGACCACGGATCCGAAGCTCTGCGCCGAAGCGGTCACCTTGGAGGGTATCAGCTACAATGAAGTCTTTCAAATGGCAGATAGCGGAGCCAAAGTGATTCATAAAAAAGCGGTGGAAGTGGCAAGAAGAGCCGGGATTCCGCTAATCATCAAAAACACTTTCAGCAGCCATGAGGGAACAGCAATTACCGATTATCGTTATCTCAATCAAATTGCCAAAAGCAGACCGATTACGGCTATCGCCTGTCGCAATGACAGAGCACAGTTTAAGCTCCAAGGACATTTAGATGAGGTGTCTTTCTTTAAAGAACTGGCCGAAAACGGGATTTCTATTGATATTATCAATGTTTTTCCGGGGCTTTATGCCTTTACCGTGGAAATGGACAAGGTGGAGCTGGTGGAAAGCATTCTGACAAAATATCCGGTGCAAACGGAAAAGACCGAGAATTGCAGCAAAGTGACGGTTATCGGAGAAGGTATGACCGGTGTACCGGGCATTATGTCTCGTATTATTTCCAGCCTTGCCCGGAAGGAAATACAGCTATTACAAACGGCCGATTCCTTATCGACCATTGCCTGTCTGATTGACAGTGAAAAAGTATCGACGGCTGTAGCTTGTTTGCATGAAGAATTTGATTTAAATCATAGGGGATAAATGGAGTAAGAAAATGACATTATTAAAAGCAATTATTATGGGATTGATTCAAGGTTTGACGGAGTTTTTGCCAATCAGCAGCTCCGGTCATCTGGCAATATTTGGGAATATCATGGATTTGCAAGGCGGCGGTATTTTGTTTGAAGTGTTGCTGCATGTAGGCACTCTGGTAGCGGTTTTTATCGCCTTTTACAAGGACCTGCTGGAGTTGATTATGGAAGGCTTTTCCTTGCTGGGAAGATGTGCTAAGGCCATGGTCGGTAAAATCAAGTGGAAAGATGTTTTGGACAATGAAAAGAAATATTTTGTACTCTATATCCTCATTTCCATCATTCCGACCGTGATTTTGGGACTATTCCTAAAGAAACTGATTGAATATGCGTATACCGGAACTCTGATTCCGGGGATTGGCCTTTTGCTTACCGGCGCTCTTTTGCTCTATACCATGAAACTGAAAACGGGAAAAAAGGAAGAAAAAGATATGACCGCCCTAGATGCGGTGCTTGTCGGTCTGGCACAGGGAATTGCTACTTTACCGGGGATTTCCCGTTCCGGCTCCACCATTGTGGCTGCCAGAATGAGAGGGCTGACACCGGAGCTGGCAGTCAAGTTTTCCTTTATCATGTCGATTCCGGCTATTTTGGGAGCGGCCATTTTGGAAATGAAAGACGGAGTGACAGAAAGTCTGGGTTCCGGTCTTTTGATGTATTATGGGATTGGAGCAGCGGTAGCAGCGGTTTCCGGTTTTTTCTGTATTCGCTGGTTACTGGACATCATTAAAAAAGGAAAGATTTATTACTTTGCATATTATTGTTTTGCGATGGGAGTATTGGCAATTATATTACATTTCGTTTTAAGATAAGGTGGTAAAAAATGGCAAACAACTTGAAATCAAACAAAAATCAAAGAAAAGTCATTCCGGTATCTGAAAAGGAAATATTTGAAAGAAATCAAGAAAGAAGAGAACGAGCGAGAGCGAGAAAGAAAGCGGCAGCAAAAAAGACTAGGAAAATGCCGGATAAGCAGTATGAAATTCTGATTGTTTTGTCTATCGGACTGGCTATTTTATTGGGAATATCCATTTATTTCAAAAACAGTCCCGGCATTTTAAAAGTCCTTCGCTATTTTGCTTTCGGTAGTGTCGGCATTACTGCATACTTATTGCCGATAGTACTTTTGGCGTGTTCTTTGTTTATGATTCCAAATCGCGGGAGCCGCAAGCTGAATGATAAGATCAAACAAGTCAGTTTCTTGCTTTTTAATATTTCCGTGTTTGCACATATTATTTATATTTCACAGCCGCAAATTCATTTGAAATTTGGCAATGCCAGACTCTTTTTTCCGGCGCTGGCCAATTATTTTCGGGTTTCGGCCAATCACCATGTTTCCGGCGGTTTTGTCGGAGGCTTGTTTGGTGATGTTGTTTTGATTTTGTTGGGAAAATGGGGCGCCGTAATTTTTATGGCAATTCTTTTCCTAGTTTTATTTTTGGTGCTGACGGAAATTACCTTGACACAGCTTTATACCGTCATTCAAAAAATCGGACAGAAACTGATGGCTTGGTTGCGGCAACTGTTTGCACGCATGGCAGAAAAGAAAGAAAAAGAAAGCGATGACGGTTGGGAACAAAGTATTATTCAAGCGGAACTGGCAGAGCTGGAAGCTAAGAATCAAGCTGAGAGCAAAGCGCAGGAAACGATGATAGAAGAAAAAGAATTAAACAACCGTCCGGAAAAACAAGAAGAGGAAAAGGCCAAGAAGAAGAACTTTTTCCGAGATATTATCCGTCCGAAGCAAGAAATTTCAACCAGTGAGCAAGACGAGCAGAATTCGGAAAGCGAAGAAGGCATCTTGACAGGAATTATAGAAGAAGAGAAAAAATCCAAGGAATGGTCAGAAGAAAATGAGGCCAATTCTCAAACGGCAATGGAGGACATTGCGGAAAAACTCAAATCTCCAATTAAGGAAGAAGAGCCTCTGGAAGAAGATGAGGAAATCAAAGAAATTTTAGCGGAAAAAGCAAGACTGGAAAAGGAAAGCCGGCAGGAACAGGAAGAAGTGCCGCTAAAAGTCGAAGCATCAGAGAAGGTCGAAAGAGAGAAAACGCAAGAAAGAGCGAAGCCGGAACAAACAATACAAGCAATTCAAGAAGAATTGAAAGTGAATCAAAGCATTGCCCCTTATTCTTTCCCGCCACTGGAGCTTTTGAAAGAGCCGGTTGTTTCTGAGGAAAATGAAGAGGAGCAAATCGGAAACAATGTTAAAAAATTGGAAGAAACCTTGCAAAGCTTTGGTGTCAGTGCCAAGGTAATCAATGTCAGCAAGGGGCCGACGGTTACTCGCTATGAAATTCAGCCGGCGCAGGGTGTAAAGGTTAGCCGAATTGTCAATTTATCAGATGATATTGCCTTAAACCTGGCTGCAGCAGGGATTCGTATGGAAGCGCCGATTCCGGGTAAATCTGCCATTGGAATTGAAGTGCCAAATCGAGAGGCGGGCTCTGTGGTACTAAGGGAAGTACTTGGTTCGGCAGAGTTCCAAAAATCTCCAAACAAGTTGTCCTTCGGTTTGGGCAAAGATATTACCGGTAAGGCGGTGATTACCGATATTGCCAAAATGCCTCACCTATTGATTGCCGGTGCGACCGGCTCGGGAAAATCGGTGTGTATCAATACCTTGATTTGTTCCTTGCTGTATAAAGCCAAGCCGGAAGAAGTGAAACTGGTGATGATTGATCCGAAAGTGGTAGAGCTTTCTGTGTATAATGGGATTCCGCATTTGCTTATTCCGGTAGTGACCGATCCGAAAAAGGCGGCAGGTGCCTTGGGTTGGGCTGTTCAGGAGATGAACGATAGATATAAACTCTTTGCAGCAGCTGGAGTTCGTGATTTGAAGGGCTACAATAAGGCAGTAGAAGAAAAAGGCGAGACACCGCCTTTACCGCAAATCGTCATTATCATTGATGAATTGGCGGATTTGATGATGGTCGCTTCCAATGAAGTAGAAGATGCCATTTGTCGTTTGGCGCAGATGGCCAGAGCGGCAGGCTTGCATTTGATTATTGCTACGCAAAGACCGTCTGTGGATGTCATTACCGGACTTATTAAGGCCAATGTACCGAGCCGTATTGCGTTTAACGTATCTTCCGGCACTGACTCCCGTACGATTCTGGATATGAACGGAGCAGAAAAATTGTTGGGTAAGGGGGATATGCTCTTTTATCCGATGGGGTATCCGAAGCCGGTGCGTATTCAGGGTGCTTTTATCTCCGATAGAGAGGTGGAAAATATTGTCGAGTATTTAAAGAATCAGCAGCAAAGTCAATACAATCAAAAAATTATGAATCATCTGAATAAATCCGAAGAAACCGGTGGCAATGAAGTGAAAGATGACTTGGATGAGTTTTTTGCTGAGGCCTTGGAGCTGGTGGTAGACAAGGAAAAAGCATCTGCATCCATGTTGCAGCGCTACTTTAGAATCGGTTTCAATCGTGCGGCACGTATTCTCGACCAATTGACCGAAGCAGGTTATGTAGGAGAAGAGCAGGGTTCCAAGCCGAGAGAGGTACTGCTGACCAGAAGGGGACTTGCAGAGCTGAAAGCCAAAGCAAATGCCGATAGTGAAGAGCAGACTTTGGTAAAACCAAGAGAAGCAGAAGAAAGACCGGAGCCGGCGGAAGTGCCGGCGGAGCAAATGCCGGAGCTGCTATGGGAAGTGGAAATGGAAGATTCGGATGAGGATTCCGAAGAAATCAATGATGCCATTAATGACTTAATGGATGAGATACAAAGCAGGGAACAAGATGCCTAAAAAGTATTCAGAAAAGGAGGATTTATGTTAAGCGATATTCAGATTGCTCTGGAAGCAAAGAAAAAGCCGATTCGTGAAGTGGCGGCAGGTTTGGGGATTCAAGAGGAAGAATTAATTCCTTACGGTCATGATAAGGCGAAATTATCCGATGAGTTATGGCAACGAATTCAAGGAAACCCGGACGGAAAATTGATTTTAGTGACAGCCATCAATCCGACTCCTGCCGGAGAAGGAAAGACAACCATCACCGTAGGCTTGGGGCAGGCTTTTCATAAATTGGGGCTGAAATCTGTGATTGCCTTGCGGGAGCCATCTTTGGGGCCTTGCATGGGGCTAAAGGGTGGAGCCGCCGGCGGAGGCTATGCACAGGTGGTACCGATGGAAGATATCAATTTACACTTTACCGGAGATATTCATGCCATCACTACAGCGCACAATCTCCTTTCTGCCATGCTGGATAATCACTTGCACCAAGGCAATGCTTTAAAGATTGATGTCAAGCGAATTGTATGGAAGCGAGTGGTGGATATGAATGATCGAGCACTCCGTCAGATAGTCATCGGGCTTGGCGGTAAGGCCAACGGAGTAATGCGTGAGGACAGTTACCAGATTACCGTAGCCTCGGAGGTAATGGCCATTTTGTGCTTGGCTCTGGATATTGAGGATTTAAAGCAAAGACTGGGAAATATCATTGTAGCGTATGATGTGGAAGGAAATGTGGTTCGAGCAAGAGATTTAAAGGCAGAAGGAGCCATGACCGTTTTGCTCAAGGATGCACTCAAACCGAATTTGGTACAAACATTGGAAAATTCACCTTGCATTATTCATGGTGGCCCGTTTGCCAATATTGCTCATGGCTGCAACAGTGTCAGAGGAACTCGTTATGCCCTGAAATTGGCAGATTATGTCATTACCGAGGCGGGTTTTGGAGCGGATTTGGGGGCAGAGAAATTTCTGGATATAAAGTGTCGTATGGCAGGCTTAAAGCCGGATGCGATTGTGCTGGTGGCAACCGTACGTGCGCTTAAGTACAATGGCGGAATTGCCAAAGAGGATTTGAATATGCCGAATGTTGAGGCATTGAAAAAGGGCATTGTTAATTTAGAAAAACATATTGAAAACATGAACAAATACGGAGTTCCTGTAGTCGTGACGGTCAATCGCTTTGTCAGTGATACCGAAGAGGAAATCGAAGTCATTCGCCATTGCTGTGCTGAGCTCGGCGCCACTTTCTGTCCGGCGGAAGTTTGGGCAAAGGGTGGAGCTGGTGGCACCAATTTGGCGTTGACTGTTATGGAAACCATAGAAAAGAAAGAAAGCAATTATCATCCGCTTTATGATTTGGAGAAATCCATTGAAGAAAAGGTAGAAATGATTGCCAAGGAGATTTATGGCGCTTCGGAGGTTAATTTTTCTCCGGCGGCACAAAAAACTTTGGCGGAAATCAAGAAACTTAATCTTGAGAACTTACCGGTTTGTATCGCCAAAACGCAGTATTCCCTTTCGGATAATCCAAAGCTTTTGGGCAGACCGAGCGGTTTTTCGATTACGGTCCGAGAGATGACACTTTCTGCAGGAGCAGGCTTTGTGGTCTGCATTACCGGTGATTTGATGACGATGCCGGGCTTGCCGAAAAAACCGGCAGCGGAGATGATAGATATCAAAGATGGCCAAATTGTCGGCCTGTTTTAAAGGAGAGGACATGCAAGTAATCGATGGAAAATTAGTGTCAGAAAAGATTTTAAATGAGGTCACCGAGGAGGTGAAGGCTCTTTTTCATAAGGGAATTACGCCGACTTTGGCGGTTGTTTTGGTGGGGGATGATCCTGCCAGCGCAATCTACGTCAGAAATAAAGAAAGAGCTTGTGAAAAAGTAGGAATTCGCTCGGTGGCACATCGTTTGCCGGCAGATATCCCAGAAGAGGAGCTTTTGGCTTTGCTGCATGATTTGAATCAGCAAAAGGAGGTTCATGCTATTTTGCTGCAATTGCCTTTGCCGAAACATTTAAACAGCGAGCGGTTGCTGGCCGCCATTTCAGCGGATAAGGATGCGGATGGCTTTCATGAAGAAAATATGGGCAAACTGGTCTTACAAAAAGAGGGTTTGCCGCCTTGCACACCGGCCGGCGTAATGGAGCTTTTGAGGCATTATCAAATAGAAATTGCCGGTAAGGAATGTGTGGTGGTCGGTAGAAGCAATATTGTAGGCAAGCCGATGTCACTGATGCTTTTAAATGCCAACGGCACAGTTACGACCTGTCATTCCAAAACCAAAAACTTGCAAGAGATTTGCCGGCGTGCAGATATTTTGGTAGCAGCTGTCGGCAGGCCGCAAATGATTACCTCGGATTATATCAAGGAGGGAGCGGTGGTGATTGATGTGGGCATTCACCGTATGGAGAACGGAAAGCTTTGCGGTGATGTTTTGGATACGGAGGGAAAGGCGGCGTACTTGACACCTGTACCCGGCGGAGTAGGCCCGATGACCATTGCCATGTTGATGAAAAATTGTGTCAAAGCGGCACAGAAAAGTATAGAGCAAAAAAAGACTGTGGGAAAGTTGAGTCAAGAAAATAAGGTAGGTTAAAGTGGAATTTAAGATTTATGTGGAATCACTGGGTTGTGATAAGAATCTGGTGGATACAGAGGTAATGCTCGGGCGATTGGGGAAAAAAGGTTGCAAAATTGTTCTTTCTCCGGAAGAGGCGGACATTGCTATTATCAATACATGCAGCTTTATTCACGATGCCAAAGAGGAAAGTGTCAATGCGATTTTGGCTTTGGCAGAAGAAAAAAAGCAGTCGGATTTTAAAATTATTGTGACCGGATGCTTGTCGGAGCTTTACAGAGAGCAAATCCGTCAGGAAATTCCGGAAATAGACGGGGTTTTGGGGGCAACCAATACCGACAGAATTGAAGAACTGGTCGAAAGCATTATGGAAGGGCAGTCGAAAGAGATTTTTGACAGTCCGGACTATGATGCGGAAGTTTTTTTGGAAAGAATTTCGGAAAGCGGCAAATACTATGCTTTTCTAAAAATTGCCGAGGGCTGTGACAATGCTTGTACCTACTGCATTATTCCGAAGTTGAGGGGAAAGTTTCGCAGTCGGGAAATCGACAGTTTGGTGGAAGAGGCAAAATATCTGGCCAAACAAGGCAAGCGGGAGCTGATTTTGGTGGCACAGGATGTCGGTAAATACGGACTTGATGTATATGGGAAGCGCAGTTTGCCGGAGCTTTTGGAAAAACTGGCAGCAGTGGATGGAATTGATTGGATTCGCTTGCTTTATGTCTATCCGGAAGATGTGACGGATGAGCTGATTGCCGCCATGAAAAAAGGTTTGGCTTTGCCATATTTGGATATGCCTTTGCAGCATGCCGACGATTTTATTTTGCGCCGAATGGCACGCAAGTCGAAAGTAGCGGAGCTTAGGAGCTTGATTCAGAAACTGCGTAGAGAAATCCCGGAAATATGCCTGAGAACGACCTTTATCACCGGTTTTCCGGGAGAAACGGCAGAGCATTTTGAAAATCTTCATGCATTTGTAAAAGAAGTGGAGTTTGATAGACTGGGAGTATTCACTTATTCCAAGGAAGAAAACACTCCGGCAGCGAAAATGAAGGAGCAGGTACCGGCACGCCTAAAAAAGCAAAGACAAAAAACCATTATGCTGACACAACAAAAGATTACCTTTGCCAAAAATGAAAGTCTGGTCGGTAAGACCTTTACAGTAATGATAGATGCTTATTTGCCGCAGGATGGCGTGTATGTGGGCAGAACCTACCGGGATACACCGGATGTGGACGGATATGTGTTTGTGGAAAGCCGTCGAGAGCTTTTATCCGGCGATATGATTCCGGTGAAAATCAAGGCAGTCAATCAATATGACCTAATAGGAGAAGAAGTTTATGAATTTACCGAATAAATTAACTGTATTTCGTGTCTTTTTAATTCCCTTTTTTTTGCTGGCTCTGTATTTGATTCCTTCTCCATGGGGGGAATATATCGGGGTGGCTATTTTTATCATCGCCTCCTTGACGGATTTGGCTGACGGCTGGATTGCCAGAAAGTATAATCTGGTGACCAATTTTGGGAAATTTATGGATCCTCTGGCAGACAAAATGCTGGTTGGAGCGGCATTGATTTACCTGACCGAAATTCATGCCATGCCGGCTTGGGCGACGATTATTATCATCAGTCGTGAGTTTATTATCAGCGGTTTTCGCTTGGTAGCGGCTGAAAAAGGACAGGTCATTTCCGCAGGAATTTGGGGTAAAATCAAAACGGCAGTGACCATGGTGGCCATTCCTGTATTATTATTACCGTTAAAATATGAATTTATGCCGGTGCTGAATATCATCATTATTTTTGTAGTGGTTCTTTTGACCGTCTTTTCGGCAGTGGATTATTTGGCGAAAAATAAGGATGTTTTGAAGAATTAAGGGAAGCTTAGAAAAGGTAAAAAATCATTAAAATCGAATGGAAATGCTTTTCTATTAAATATTTCTTTGGTATAATAGAAGCGTTGCTTAATAGAATCAGGGATTCTCTGAGCAATGCTTTTTGTTTTTAGAAAGAAGTGAATAGAAATTAAGCCAATCGGTTGAAATAACGGGAAATGACTTAATTTTTAAGTCTGGAGGTTAAATATGAATTTTGGAAAACAGGGAAGAAAAAAACAGAGAGAAAAGCTCCATTCCGGAGTCAAAAAGACCACCAATTTAATTCATTCGGTGGTACTGAAAGTAATTGTTTTTGCCATTGTCATTGTCGGTGTACTGGGCGGTGCGGCGGCACTCGGTATCTATCGAGGGATTATCGACAAAGCGCCAAGTATTGATAATATTTTGGACACGGTCGTGCCTGTCGGATATGCGTCGATTATCTATGACCAAAACGGCAATGAAATTCAAAAACTTTCCGTAGCCAATGCCAACCGTATCTATTTGGAGTATGACCAAATTCCGCAACACATGATTCATGCAGTGGTGGCGATTGAAGATGAAAGATTTTGGAATCACAACGGTTTTGACATGTATGCCTTTATGAGAGCGATTGTATCCAACCTTAAGAGCAGAAGTTTCTCTGAAGGTGGCTCGACTTTGACTCAGCAGGTGGTCAAGATGAATGTCCTGAAGAATCCGGACAAGAAAATCGAAAGAAAATTGCAGGAGCAATATTTGGCAGTGCAATTGGAAAAGAAATTGGCGGAAGGCGGACGTGGGAAGGAATATGCCAAGAAAAAAATCTTGGAGTTGTATTTGAATTCCGCACCATTCGGCAGAACCAGTAACGGCGTGCAAACAGCGGCACAGACCTATTTCAACAAAAACGCATGGGAATTGACCATTGCAGAAGCAGCTTGTATTGCCGGTGTTACCAATGCTCCAAGTCGATATGATCCAATTTCCAAACCGGAAAACAACAGAGAGCGTCAACAAAGAATCTTGAAGAAAATGTTTGAGCAAAAATACATTAGCGAAGCGGAATATCAAGCTGCCTTAAACGAAGATGTATACGGCAATATCCGCAGCATTAACCA
The DNA here is from genome assembly GCA_030535295.1 of Eubacteriales bacterium. Lineage (GTDB taxonomy): Bacteria > Bacillota > Clostridia > Lachnospirales > Vallitaleaceae > W11650. The sequence continues at coordinate 11,951 of JAUMXK010000045.1, forward strand.
ACAGATGGCTGAAAATATGTCCAACCATACTTACTTTGTCGATGAGATTATCCTGCGCTTGGTAGAAGATTTACAAATCCAAAAGAATTATACCGAAGCACAAGCGTATCGTTTGATTCACAGTGGCGGACTTAGCATTTATGCGACACAGGATTTAAGCATTCAAAAGAAATTGGATGATATTTATGCCGATGAAACAGCCTTTTTCCCGGGGGGAAAGCATAAGGAAGTCAAGTTGATGTATTCCGTTTCTACCAAAGAAGGGGAAGAAGTAACACATCACTATAAAGAAGCGGAGTTTAAGAATAAGGAAGCAGCGGAAGCCTTCATTGAACAATATAAGTCAGAGATGGGCTTTACCAAGGAGAAAGTTCTGGCGGAAAAGGCGGTTTATGTGCCGCAGCCACAATCGGCAATGGCGATTATGGACTATCACACCGGAGAGGTCAAAGCTTTGACGGGTGGCAGAGGGGAAAAAATCGGTAATTTGACTTTCAACCGTGCCACTCAGGCACTTCGTCAGCCCGGCTCGACCTTTAAGCCGGTAGCAGCTTATGCGGCGGCACTGGATGCCAAAGGATATACGCTGGCAACCACTTTGGATGACTCACCGGTGGCGATTAAGATTCCGGGAGGCAAGACCTATACTCCGAAAAACTGGACCAAATCTTATAAAGGCCTTACTACTATACGGGAAGCCATTGCACAGTCTATGAACGTTATGGCGGTTAAGACATTGGTGGATATCACACCGGAGCTTGGCTTTGAATATTTGAAAAAATTCGGATTTCACCATTTAAAGGCGGAATATGATGCGGTCTATGCCATGGCGCTGGGCGGCATTTACAGCGGTGTTACTCCGCTTGAAATGACGGCTGCTTATGGGGCAATTGCCAATAAAGGTGTTTATATTGAACCGATTTTATACACCAAAGTACTGGACGATAAAGGCAATGTGTTGATTGAGAAAAAACCGGAAAGCCATCCTGTTATCAAAGAAACAACAGCCTTTTTGCTAACCAATGCCATGCAGGATGTAGTGACCAGAGGTACCGGAACGACAGCAGCGGTAAAGGGGATGAATGTGTCCGGTAAGACCGGTACATCCCAGGATTCCAATGACTTATGGTTTGCCGGCTATACTCCATACTATGCGGCAGCCATCTGGCTGGGTTATGACCAACCGAGAAGTATGAATCATATTTCCCAAAGCACCCACAACCTGATTTGGGCAAGGGTAATGGCGGCGATTCATGAGGATTTACCGAATAAAAACTTTGAAGTACCGAAGGGAATTACTCGTAAAGCGGTATGCGCCGAGTCAGGCTTATTACCTGCAGAGGAACTATGTGCAAATGATCAAAGAGGCTCGACGATTATTGAAGAATATTTCGCTGTCGGAACAGAGCCGACCGAAAGCTGTGATGTCCACAGAGCGATTGAGGTTTGTACTCATTCCGGACTGTTCGCTACCGAATTTTGTCCGATTGATGCAATTCAAAAGAAAGTGATGATTCAAAGAAGAGAAAAGGATATTCCAAGCGGTTGGGATCCTTCAGTACCACTTCCGGTTGCAGATGCGATTTATGAAGTGCCGTTTTCTATGGAAGGGGAATATTGTAATATTCACGGACCGCACAATCACCAAAATGACAATTCGGGAGATGGTCAAAACAAGGATAACCCGGACAACGGATTTTTTGATCCGGAGGACAGACCTTCTCCGGGAATACCGAATGAGCCGACTCAGCCGGTGCAACCAAGCCAACCGACACAACCGACACAACCGGCACCAAGCGAGCCGGGAAGCGGTGATGGATTTTTTGATTAAGAAAGCCAACAGCATACTAAAGGAAGAAAGGGAAAAAATGAGTAATCCAGAGTATTTAGAGGAAATGCAAAACCCTGCCAAGGTAACGGAGTTTTTTGGACAAAATGTGTTTGATGATTTGACGATGCGTAGACGTTTGCCGAAAGATACCTATAAAAAGGTCAAGAAGATGATTGACAATGGGGAAGACCTGGATTCAAGTGTTGCCAATGTTGTGGCAAGCGCCATCAAGGATTGGGCGATTGAAAAAGGGGCTACGCACTATTGCCACTGGTTTCAGCCGATGACGGGAAGGACTGCGGAAAAGCATGAATCCTTTATTGAGCCTTTTGTGGGTGGCGGTGTATCGATGGAATTTTCCGGAAAGCAGCTGATTAAAGGGGAACCGGATGCGTCTTCCTTTCCAAATGGAGGATTAAGAGCAACCTTTGAGGCCAGAGGCTACACCGCATGGGATGCGACCAGTCCTGCCTTTATTAAAGATAAGACTCTCTATATCCCGACGGCATTTTGTTCCTATCGGGGAGAAGCTTTGGATGAAAAGACTCCTTTGCTGCGCTCAATGCAAGCGGTAAGCAGGGAATGTTTGCGTGTTTTGCGAGCCATCGGCGACAATGAAACACAAAAAGTGACCACTTCCGTCGGAGCGGAGCAGGAATATTTCCTGATTGATAAACGTTTGTACCAAAAGAGAAAAGATTTGATTTTGACAGGCAGAACCTTATTTGGTGCCAATCCTCCAAAAGGTCAGGAAATGGATGACCATTATTTCGGCAGTATTAAGGAGAATATTGCCGCCTTTATGAGAGAGCTGGACATTGAGCTTTGGAAAATGGGGGTTTACGCCAAAATCAAGCACAATGAAGTAGCGCCTGCCCAACATGAAATCGTACCGGTTTTTTCCATTGCCAATATTGCAACTGACCATAATCAACTGGTGATGGATACATTGGTCAAGGTTGCCAACCATCATGGGCTTGTGTGTCTGCTACATCCAAAACCGTTTGAGGGTTTCAACGGCTCAGGCAAGCATAACAACTGGTCGATTAGTACCGAAAAAAGAAATCTTTTAGAGCCGGGAGCAACTCCACACCAAAACACCAAGTTTTTGCTGATTTTATCGGCAGTGCTGGCAGCGGTGGATGAATATGCACCATTGCTTCGCATTTCTGCTTCCGATGCAGCCAATGACAGGCGCTTGGGTGGACATGAAGCACCGCCGGCAATTATTTCGGTATATTTGGGAGACCAGTTATCGGATATTATCAATCAAATTCTGGAAGGAGATTTGAGAGCTTCCAAGGAAAAGGATGTCTTGGAATTGCATGTAGACAGTATTCCGACTATTTTCCAAGATGTGACGGACCGCAACCGGACTTCACCGTTTGCTTTTACCGGTAATAAGTTTGAGTTTCGTATGTGTTCTTCTTCCGCTTCCATTGCCAGCCCGAATATTGTGATCAATACGATTGTAGCTGAGCATTTGCGCCGAATTGCCGACCGTCTGGAAAAAGCGGAGGATGTGACAGCGGAGCTGAAGGCGGTGATTACCGAAAACATTCGCAATCATCAAAGAATTATTTTTGATGGCGACGGCTATTCGAAGGAATGGGTGGAAGAGGCCAAGAGAAGAGGATTGCCGAATCTGCAAACATCGGTGGATGCCTTTTTGGAATTGTATAAAGAAGAAAATATTGCAGTATTCGACCGCAATGGTGTGATGTCGCCGGTCGAAGTCTTGGCTCGTGCGGAGATTATGCTGGAAGATTATTGTAAGGTCTTGAATATCGAGGCCAAAACCATGGCAGACATGGCCAAAAAAGAAATTTTGCCGGCCTGCTATACTTATGCCAAACAAGTGGCGGATGGATTAAAGAGTTTCCAAAACTTTGTTTCGGAAGAATTTTTGGCAGAAGAAAAAGATAAATTAATCCGCATTTTGCGTTATTCCGGAGATGCCCAAAGACAAGTGGCCGTGTTGGAAGAGCAGCTGCCAAAGGCATATAATATCAAAGAAACCGCAGATAAGGCCAAATATTTCAGAGATGTTATTTTGCCGGAAATGGAAGAAATCCGCTCCCACTGTGATGCTTTGGAGGAGCTTGTAGAAGAGAAAGTATGGCCGTTTCCATCTTATCTGGATTTGCTCTTTCGTATATAACAAGGGGGAATTATTTTGATACTAACAGTGTTAATTAATCCGTATATTGTTCGTAAGATTCGGGTATCCGGATGGAAAACGGACGGTCAGAATAAAATATTGGAAGAAACTTTGGCTATCGGCGATAGCGGAGTACATTCGGCACATATTATTAAAATTTTGCAGGGAGAGCCTTTTGTGATTGGCTTTCTGGGTGGAATCGGCGGTCGTTTTATCAAGAATTACCTGGATAAGAGAAGAATCGTTTCCGACTTTACGGTGATTGAAAGTGAGCCGAGAATGTTGACGGTCATGGAAGATACTGCCAAAACAAAGGAAATGGTATTTACTTCCAATGGCTATGAACCGGATGAAACGGATTTGAAGGCTTTAAAGCATAAATTTCACAATCATGTCAGGGAATGTGAAACTGTGGTTTTTGCAGGCAGATTGATGTCGGCAGCTTCAATGGAAAAAGCCGAAGAGGTCTTATCTATGATTGAGGAGGGACAAAAGGTAGTCGTACAAGCCGGTGCCGATAATATTGAGCTTTTGTCCAAGTATCGACCTTATGCGGTGGTAACCAACAGTGAAGCTTTGCGTAAAATTGGTATTGATGGCATTTGGAAATCCGGAGAATCGGAAAAATTGCAGAAGTGGATGCTCAGTTATCGGATTAAGTATTTCTTTGTGCAGACACCGGAAACCATTTACGGTATTTCACGCTCGAAGATTGCATACGTATCTTATCCGCCGAGAGAAAAGGGGGAGGATATCATCCAGTCTTCGATTTTGGGTGGAATTGCCATTGGGGTGCAAAGAAATTATTTGATGGAAAAGAATTTGCAGATTGCCGGTGCTATTGCCGGACAGGTAAATTTTGAGAATTTTCCGGATATTATCAAACGAAAAGAAATTGATTATGGAATGAATCAGGTCAAAATCAAAGAGGTTTACAACGAAAAGAACGGATATTTGGAGAATTAGCATGCAAAATTATTTTACTTTGGCAAAAGAGAGTATTACAGAGATTGAGGTAAAAAAATCGAAGTTTATCGGTTATGTCAAAGGGACTGCCAGTGAAGAGGAAGCTTTGGCATATATTCAATCCATTAAAAAACTGCACCGAGAGGCAACTCATCATTGTTCGGCTTTTCGGATTGCAGGGAAACTCCCTCTGGAGCGATACGATGATGACGGCGAACCTTCTAAAACAGCAGGACTTCCCATGCTGTCGGTGCTACAAGGAAGAGAGCTTTGGAATGTGACGGCGGTGGTGGTTCGTTATTTCGGGGGCACTTTGCTGGGGACAGGCGGACTGACGAGAGCCTATTCGGATTCTTTGCGTGAGAGCTTGCTGGAGAATGAGCCGGTCTACCGGAGGCTTTTTTCGATTTTGTCATTGCAATGCCCTTACCATTGGAACGATAAGGTGAGCTATGAACTTGAGCGCAATCAAATCTCTATCGGACAGGTGGATTATAGTGATGTGGTGACCTATCAGCTTTTTATTGAAAAGGAAAAGACGGAAAGCTTTCGGGCACAGTTTTTACAACTGACAGAGGCGAAAATAAGTATTGATTGCGTCGGAGAAGAGTATGGCTATTATTTTAACGGTGAATTGGTAAGGGATTAGCGGGGATTGATTTTGATGGAAAGTTGGAGAACATAGGAAAAGAATGAAAGAAACAGACAATAAAAGTAGAATGGAAGGAAAAGAAATTGAAAACACAGAAATTATTGGCCTTGCTGCTTGCTTTAGTGCTGGCTTTGACAGCTTGCGGAAACGGAAAATCAGGCAGCGAGAAGAAGGAAGAAACAGAAGAAGAGAAAGAGATTGCCCAGCTGCATAAAAAGCCGATTGATAATCAGTTTAAGGGAAAGACCATCCGTGTGGTCAGTGTGACTCCGGACTTGGAGTATGCCGCAAAGGCCTTTGAACAGGCTTATGACTGTAAGGTGGAACTGGTTGTGAAGGATGAATTTGCCTGGGAGAATGTCTTGACAGAGGCGGCTCAGGGAGATGCCGATGTTTATACGATTGAAGCGGCACAAATGCAGAAATGGCTGGAATCGGATGTCTTATTTCCTTTGACGGATGTTTCGGCAGAAGTCTATGCACCTTATACCACTGCTTTTGCTACCAATCAAAGCAATCAGTTGATGGCTTTGACTTGGAGCGTCACTCCGGTCAATCTGTATTATCGCCGTTCCATTGCCAAGGCGGTGTTGCAAAGTGATGAGCCGGAAGCAGTGGCAGCAGCTATGAGTAATATGGCGGCGGTAGCGGAGCTTGGCAGCAAGCTGCAAGCGGCCGGCTACAAGATTTTTGCCAATGCCAATGATATGAAACCTTTTTATCAAGTGGCGGACAAGGCAGAAAAAGCGGTGATTTCTCCGGAAGAACTGGTCTTTTTGGATGGAATTCGTCAAATGAGGGCAGATTATCGGATTGCGGAACTGGATACATGGTCAAGTGACTGGTTTAAGTCTATGTATGGCAAGGCAACCAATCCGGTGACCGGCAAGAATTTGGATGTATTTGCTTATGTCATGCCTTCTTGGGGTAAGGATTATATTTTGGAAAAAGCCGGAGACAAGCAAGAGAATGCAGAAGCGGTGCAAAATCCTACTTGGGGAGATTGGGCGGCAAGTGCATTGCCGACGGCTCAGTTTGAAGAAGGTATTTGGCTTGGTGTCAATAAAAACAGCAAACAAACAGATATGGCCAAGGCATTTTTGGTGTATGTCACACAAAATCAAGCCTTTTTGGAAAAATGGCTGGAGCGTACGAAGGAGTTACCGGCCTACTTGCCAATATTGGAAAGCTATAAAATGGATGTGGAAGATTCTTTTCTGGGAGGACAGAAGGTCATGCCTTTGTACCTGGAAACGGTAAAAGCCATTCCGGCAAAATCAGCTTGGCAAATTGCGGAAGAAAAGGCATACTATTCTGTGCTGGAAGAATACCTGCAAGGAAATGTTGCAACCATAGAGGAGCTGCAAGCAAAACTGGCGGCACCGATAGAGCAGCCGGTTGAAAAACCGGTAGCGGAATAGAGAGAATCGTTGAAAAAACGGAATAAAAAATAGAAAAAGGTAGTTAACAAGAACGAGTGCTTGCTAACTACCTTTTTTTAGAATAACTTCACCAAGTCTTTCAAACTTTCCCGTTTGCGGATTAAGACATCTTCGCCGGTTTCGGTAATCAGGACTTCGGCCGGGCGCAGGCGGTTGTTGTAAGAAGAGGCCATGCAGTAGCCGTAGGCACCGCTGTCCAGTACGACCAGAATATCGCCTTCTTCTGCCTTGGGTAGCGGACGGTCGTGTGCCAGGATATCGCCGGATTCGCAAATATTGCCAACTACTTGATAAGTAGTCAGTTCAAGGCAATTGTTTTTGTCGGCATAGCTTTGGCTTTTGACACGGTAGATTTCCATATCATGATGACTATCGTATAAAATCGGGCGTTGCAGTACATTAAAGCCAAGGTCGGTACCGAGATAATTTTTCCCGAAATTGGATTTCAGGGAGTGGACGGTACCGAGTAAGATACCGCATTCCGCTACCAAATAGCGACCGGGTTCGATTTTGAAGGTCAGATTTTTGCCGTATTCTTTGGCAAAGGATTCGAACACATTATGGATTTTCTTGCCCAAATCGGCAATGTCCAGCCGTCCTTCCCCGTCCTGCTTGTGGTAAGGGATGCCGAAACCGCCGCCAAAGTCAATAAACTCAAGGTCATCAAATTGTCTTGCCACGGCAAGGGCCGATTCCATTCCCAAGATATAGGCATCCGGCTCCATAAACAAAGAGCCGATATGCTGATTGATTCCGGCGAGCTGTAATTGATGTTTTTTCAAAATATTTTTTACTTCCGAGATGGCATCCGGGTCAACTCCAAATTTGGTGTTTTTTCCGCCGGTTACGACTTTGTCGCTGTGGCCTGCCCCAACCATTGGATTGAAACGAATACAGACTTTGCCGCCCGGATTTAATCTTCCGTATAAATCTAATTGGCTTAAGGAGTCGACACTGACCATGATATCACGGTCAATGGCATATTGCATTTCCTCTGCAGAGGCATTATTGCTGATAAACAGGATTTGATTGCTTTCAAAACCGGCCATTTCCTCGACATACATTTCGCCAATACTCATGGCATCCGCACAAAAGCCTTCTTCTCGAATGATTTTTAGCAGGGTGAGATTGCCGTTTGCCTTGACCGAATAGTTGGCCTGAAAATGGGGATAGTCACTGATTGCTTGAATCTCACGGCATCTTTCTCGCAGTATTTTTTCATTATAAACATAAAGCGGACTGCCATATTTCCGGATGAGTTCTTCGGGATTCCGATTTCCGAAGAAATTCACGGCTTCCGCATAGGTTTTCTTTGTCATTTTTGTTTCCTCCAGTTTGTAATGGAATAACTATAAAGCAAAAAAGAAAGACTGTCAACTAAAAAGCGTGCCTGAAATTGCAAATGCCGGTATTTTTCCATAGTAGCCTCCGGTCACTTCGATAATGCCATGCAGCCAGAGTAAACCCATGATAAGGCAGACAAAGGCATTTTTCAAAAGGCTATGTTCCGTCCAGTGCGAAATCACACGAGGAATCAAGTGAAATGCATCCCCTAGTGCAAGGTGACAATTGTGATTTCTTTTGGGACTTTATTCAAAACTTCACAGCCCTTTTCCGTGACCACTACCAAATCTTCAATGCGTACACCGAATTGATTTTGCAGATAGATACCAGGTTCAATGGAAAAGACCATGCCGGTTTGTACCGGCCAGTCATAGGCCGCTGACACATCGCCGTATTCATGGGTATCAATGCCGATAAAGTGTCCTAAGCGATGGGTGAATTCTTTATCATGACCGCCATGTCGAATCACACTGCGAGCGGTTTCGTCTATGTCGCAAAGACGGCTGCCGACTTTGACGTAGTTTTCGGCATCTTCGTTTGCCTTGCACACGAGTTCATAGACATATCTTTGCTTTTCGGTCGGCTCTTGGGTAAAAAAAGTTCTGGTCATATCAGAACAGTATTCATTTTTTTTGCAGCCAATATCCAGCAGTACCATATCGCCTGTTTTTAGGGGGCGATTACTGTTTTCGTGATGAGGATTGGCGGCATTTTCTCCAAAGGCCACAATTGGCGGAAAACTGATGTCATCCGCTCCGAGTTCGTGATAGGTATTTAAAATAATTTGCTCCAATTCTTTTTCTGTCATTCCGACACGTAAAGAGTTTTTGGCAATTTCCATCGTTTGATCATTGAGGGCAGAAGCGATACGTAGTTTTTCTAACTCATCTTCCGACTTGACAGCTCGCACCATATCCACACAAGGAGAGCCGTTGATATATCCGGAAGCAGCGTTTCGCTCCATTAGGCCGATTAAGAAACCGGAAAATAAGTGCTTATCGATGCCGAGGGGTAAGCCGGAATCGCTTTCTTGGGCTACTAGAGTGAGATAATCATCGGCATCCGAAAAGGAAACGACTTTGATGTCTTGAGGCACTACCGGAAAGAGACGGTGAATAAAGAATACAGGCTCTTTGTGTGTGTGCAGCAATAATCCCATAAAACGCTCACCGGGATGAATCCAGGTACCGGTCAGATAGTAAACGGAGGAAGGTTCACTGACCAGTAGTTGTGTCAGGTTGGCTTCTTTCATACGGGTTAGTACATTTTCAACTCTTTTGGAATACATAGATATTCTCCTTTCCAACTTTTTCTTTGTAAATTTCAAATGTAACTGAATATCCAGTACAGTATAGCACAAAATTAGAGCCAATGAATATAAAAGAAAGTGAAAATTAATTTTTTACAAACTTGATTCGCTTTTATTGAAATACAATATTTTGTTTAAGAAAATTTTAAAAAATTCCGCAAAAAAAGGACGACTTTCCGATTTGATTTTGTTATACTCGGTTTGAAACAGGTTTTATGCAAGAACAGTGGGAAAATGACATAGAATTTGGGAAATAAATATGTTAAAATAAAGGAGAAAAGAAATGATTATTAGGGTGGAAGTAAGAAAAATTTTTCATTCCGGAGCCGAAATTTTACTTGATATATACGGGGAATCGAAATTTTGAAGAGATGACACTGAAAC
>JAUMXK010000130.1 GCA_030535295.1 Eubacteriales bacterium
ATTATTTTAGGAGAAATCTCATTTTAATTTGTACTATTTATATTCTACCATCAGATAGAATGGACATCGGATAATAAAATCAAGTTTTTAAAGGAATACGGCTGTAATCGAAACCACTATAATCCTTATGAAGAGGGCGATACTCCAAAGTTTAGAGAAGAAAAAGTGAATTGGTTTTAGAGTTGTTGTGATATGGTTGTGACATCGTAAAATCGCTAGGAAGGAAAAAAGATGGCAATTGATGGGGTAATGATTATTGACAGTGATAGTGGATATGATATTTATAATGATATTACCGAGCGCTATAAAGATGGCGAGGATATTGAAAAAATCAAACAAGATTGGATAAAAGAAGCGGAGAATTTCTGTATTGATGAGCTTTATGCGGAAATATACTGGACAGCTTTTGCTTATTCTCTGTGGAAAGTCGGTTATCCGAAGGATGAAGTTCGGGAAAAGGCTTTAAAAATCATTGAGGATGGAGCCAGTGCCTTATGGGATGAAATTGATGATAAAGCCAGGAAACAAAGGCAAAAAGCCTTGGATAGACTGGCCTTACAGTTGCAAACGGATAATCCCAAGCCCCTGAAAAAACCGATTATTCGCAAGCCCAAAGAGCCTTACTTTCAAACCGGTGATGTCTTGGCTGTAAAAATGGAGCAGGGTTATGGGATATGCTTTGTTTCGAAAGTGGATCAATCACCCAGAAAAGTGGAATATCATCTTGCCTGTACCGGATATTTAAGTGATAAAGCACCAACTATGCAGGATTTCCTGGAAAGTGAAATTGTTTGTGGGAAGTTTGGTCAGGATTATGCCCTGAAAACGGATTGCTGGTTTAATCACAAGGAGCTAGGAAATCTCCTTCCTGATTTTCAAAAATTGGGACAGGTTCGTTTGGAGCCCTATCGTTTATTTGTGCTTTCGCCGGCCAGGAGCTTAAATGATATTTATAAAGAAATCATGGATTTCAGGGAATACTCCGGTACGAATATAAAATCGGTTTTGGAACTGGTGGCGGAAGTGGCCGGCAGTGAGGAGTAATAAATGCGAATGTGCAAAGCATTTGGTCTGATAGTAAAAAATAGCAAAAGTGGCTACTGGATTGAAAAAAAGATATTTCGATGCAGGAAAAAAATAATTGTAAATAGAAACAGGAGAAAAGGGAAAATTATGAAAATAATGGACTGGAAGGCAATGGTATTAAAGAAAATGGGGTTAACTCGGCCTATGACGGTAAATCAAATTTGTCAGTGGCATAATGGAGTACAAGCGCAATTTCAGTCGTATGCAGATGTGGGATTTTGGACACGAATGGAGGAGCAGGAATTTTCCGGGGCATGGAGTTCGGATTTGGTTCGTCAGTGGTCGATTCGTGGAACAATGCATGCGTATTTAAAGGATGAGATTTCATTATATTTGTATGAGGGACGGAATTATTTGAAACCTAACATGCATTTACCTTCTAGGGATGGCAGGATTTCTGCACAAGAAAAGAATTACTATGGAGATTTGATTTTGGAAGCATTGCAAGGCGGCAATAAAAGTCGAGATGAACTAAAAGAGATTTGCCGAAAAAATCATTTAAGCAAAGAAAAGGAACTTACCCTATTTAATGCTTGGGGTGGAATCATTGCTTCATTGGTATCGGTTGGGAAGATTTATCAGGAGTATGGAGAGAAATCATTTGGTTTATTAGACAACTATACACCTTGGAAGAAAGAAAAAGCGGAGCTGGAAATTGCACGTCGATATTTTTCGGGATTCGGGCCGGTGTCTTTAGCAGATGCGAGGTATTATTTTAAGGAGAATAAAAGTATTATCGAAGCATGGATGAAAAAACTGGATGTAAAAACAGTGGAAGTAGAAGGCAAGACACGCTATTATTTGGGAGAAATCGAGGAAGGATTTATACCGGAAGTCCTTTTCATAGCAGGATTTGATGCGGTTTTATTGGCTTTTGAGAAAAAAGAGAATCCATTTTTTGATTCGAAATATATTAGAGATATTTATACTATGACAGGCATTCTAAAGCCGACAGTTATGTTAAATGGTGAATTGGTTGCAACTTGGCGAAAAGAAAAGAGTAAACTATATATTCGTCCTTTTATGAAAATCAGAAAACGTGATAGGAAACAAATGGAAGAGAAGGGAAGGGAAGTATTTTCACAAATATCGGAAATTGCATTTGAAGAGTAAGGAAAAATCGTTTTGGCTCAACCATTTTCTTTGGAAATACTAAGAGCCAGAATTGATGCGGTGATGCGTACCATTTCAGTAATGGAAGGAAGTAAGATTATTTACAATGATTTGATACTGGATAAGACCAAAGCCATGATTAGCTATCAAAACCACCGGATTGATATGACTTCACCGGACATTATTGTAACGATTAGGGGAATCGGATATAGAATGGGGTAGAGACGATGCAATTGGCCGGACAAGAGAATCAGGAACTCTCCTTAGTGAAAACACAGGTGCAAAGATTGAATTCATTGG
>JAUMXK010000046.1 GCA_030535295.1 Eubacteriales bacterium
AACCTAAGTTCCAGTCAGACCTTAAACCTAGAACTTACTTTGGGAATTAACTCCTCAAATCCTCAAACAAATTATCAGGATTTTTCTTGCATAAAGAGAGAAAGTGTGCTACAATAAATAGGATTTAAGAAACCGACGAAGAGTGAGCAGTGGCTCACTTTTTTGTATGTATGGCATATTATCAATCATTTTGATAAGAAAATGAAAAAAAGGATTTTGCCAAAAGGAGGAAGATTTGAAAAAGAACATAGTAGAAATCGTAGAACAGATGCTTGAGCCAATCATGGAAGAAAACAAATATGAATTGGTAGATGTAGAATATCTCAAAGAAAATGGTCAATGGTACTTGCGTGTCTATGCAGACAAAGAAAACGGAATTACCATTGATGATTGTGAGATTATCAGCCGTGCCTTGGAAGTGAAATTGGATGCCGAAGATCCGATTGATGAAGCATACATACTGGAAGTCAGTTCACCGGGATTAGACAGAGTACTGAAAAAAGACAAAGATTTTCAGCGTTATATGGGCTATTCGGTTGATGTCAAGCTTTATAAAGCAATCAACAAACAAAAAGAATTTACCGGTATCTTGGAAGCATTCAATGATGAAAATATTACCATTGATGTCGACGGGCAGGAAATGGTGTTCGAGCGCAGCAAAATTGCTATGGTTCGATTAACAGTATTTATTTAAGAGAATCAGATAGACTTAGGAGGGAAAAATTGAACGCAGAATTTATTGATGCATTAAATCAAATTGAAAGAGAAAAAAACATTAAAAAAGAAGTGATTATTGAGGCTTTGGAAAATTCCTTGCTTACCGCTTGCAAGAAAAACTTCAACAACGCCAACAATATTACCGTGCATTTTGACAGAGATAAAGGGGATTTGAAAGTCTGGGCGGAAAAAGAAGTAGTAGAAGAAGTGATGGATTCCGAATTGGAAATCACTTTGGCAGATGCCTTGAAAATCAACAGTAAAGTCGGTTTAGGAGATACCATTCAAATTGAAGTAACTCCTAGAGATTTCGGCAGAATTGCTGCTCAAAAAGCAAAGCAATTAGTGATTCAAAAAATCAGAGAAGCCGAAAAAAACATCTTGATTAACGATTACCAAGAAAAGCAAAATGAATTGGTGACCGGTATTGTTCAAAGAGTGACAAAAGAAATGGTAATCATAGAATACGATAAAGTAGAGGCCATTTTGACGGAAAAAGAAATGGTTCCGGGCGAAACCTATGTTCCAAACCAAAGTATCAAAGTTTATGTCTTAGAAGTAAAGGCTGGAGCGAAAAGTCCAAAAGTAATGGTTTCCCGTTCTCACAGAGATTTGGTAAAGCGTTTATTTGAGAGAGAAGTGCCGGAAGTATACAATGGTCAAATAGAAATTAAATCCATTTCCAGAGAAGCGGGCTCTCGTACCAAGATGGCAGTTTTTGCCAACAATCCGGAGATTGATCCGATTGGTGCATGTGTAGGGCACAATGGTGTCCGGGTAAACGGAATTGTCGAAGAATTAAATGGAGAAAAAATTGATATTATTCCATGGAGTGAAGATCCGGTGGAATTTATTTCAGCAGCACTCAGCCCATCTAAAGTAGTAAAAGTAGTCGTCAATCCGGAAGAAAAATCTGCCAAAGTGGTGGTGCCGGATTATCAATTGTCCCTTGCTATCGGTAAAGTCGGACAAAATGTCCGTTTGGCAGCAAAATTGACCGGCTACCGTATTGATATTAAATCGGAAACACAGGACAAAGAAATCGGCTTCATCACAGAAGATGAAAATCCGGTAATTTATGAAGAAAATATTACCCTGAGGGATGAATAATTTCAACCGGAAAAGACAAACAGGAGGGAATCAAAGATGAAAAAAATTCCACTTCGGAAATGTGTTGCCTGTCAGGAAATGTTTCCCAAAAAAGAATTGCTGAGAGTCGTCAGAACCCCTGAAGGAGAGGTAGTTATCGATTTCAACGGAAAATTAAATGGCAGAGGAGCATATATCTGCAGAAAGGCAGAATGTTTTACAAAAGCAGAAAAATCAAAGGCTTTGGCTCGCTCTCTGGACTGTCAGATTACAGAGGAAATGTATCAATCACTAAAGGAGGCCTTTGAAAGCTTTGAATAAACAATGGGGAATCATCGCCTTATGCCAAAAAGCAGGTGCTTTGGTGAGTGGCGAGTTTGCCACAATGGAGGCAATAAAATCAGGAAAAGCGTATTTGGTGTTGTTGGCAAGTGATGCCTCTGCAAATACAAAGAAAAAATTTACGGATAAAGCAAACTATCGGGAAATCCCAGTTTTAGAGATTGGCAGTAGCGAAGAATTGGGGAAAGCAATCGGGAAAGGATTCCGTACAAGTGCAGCAGTGATAGAACCAGGATTTGCACAGTCGATTAGAAGAAAAATGGAGGAAATCGTATAGATGTCAAAAATTAGATTATATGAAGTAGCAAAAGATATGGATTTGGATACAAAAGAGCTATTGAAGGTTGTAAAAGAACTGGATATTGATGTCAAAAGTCACATGAGCTCTTTGACCACTGAGCAAGTAGACAGAGTATTGGAATACTATGCTCAACTTGAATATGCAAAGATGAATGCGGTAGCGGAAGATAAAACTCCCCGTAAGGAGAAAAAAGAAAGCAAACCGAGTAAAAAAGAAGAAGATGTAGATGCCGAAGAATCCAAAAAAGCCAAGAAAGCCAAACCGGTAAAACCGGAAAAAATCAATGCCTATGATTTTTCGGATGACATGGACACAGACGTTCCTGTAAAAGAAGCAGAAAAATTCCATTCCAAGAAGGGGAATAAGAAAAAGTCCAATAAAAAGCAGATGAATTTTGAACAAAAACCTACTGCACCGAGCAGCAACGAAGATGACAAAGTAATTAAGTTGCCGGCTACATTAACCGTAAAAGATTTCGCAAAAGCCTTGGATAAGCCGGTATCCGAGATTGTGCAAAAATTAATGATGCAAGGAAAGATGATGACCGCAAATCAGGAAATGGATTTTAAATTAGCAGAAGAATTGGCTCTAGGATATGATTACTTAGTAGAGCAGGAAGCAGAAATCGACATTGTAGACAGTTTCTTTATGGATCCGGTCGATGAAGAAGATAGTTTGGTCAAAAGACCACCGGTAGTAGTAGTTATGGGGCACGTTGACCATGGTAAAACCTCTTTGCTGGATGCAATCAAAAAAACCAATGTCACTGCGACAGAGCAAGGCGGTATCACTCAACATATCGGTGCGTATTCTATTGATGTGCATGGAGAAAAGGTCACTTTCTTAGATACCCCGGGACACGAAGCCTTTACAGCAATGCGTTTGAGAGGTGCTATGGCAACAGATATTGCCATTTTGGTGGTAGCTGCTGATGACGGTGTAATGCCGCAAACGATAGAAGCCATCAACCATGCCAAAGCGGCAGGCGTTCAAATTATTGTCGCAGTCAATAAAATTGATAAGCCAAGTGCCAATATGGACAGAGTAAAGCAGGAATTGACTGAACATGGTCTGATTGCCGAAGACTGGGGTGGAAGCACCATTATGGTACCGGTGTCAGCCATGACAAAAGAAGGTATTGACGAGCTGCTTGATATGATTGTTCTGGTATCGGAAATGGCAGAATTAAAGGCAAATCCAAATACCTTAGCCAGAGGTATTGTGATTGAAGCAAGACTCGATAAAGGCCGTGGTGCCGTTGCCACCATGTTGGTGCAAAAAGGAACTCTAAAAATTGGTGATAGCGTAGTTATCGGTGCTACTCACGGCCGTGTCCGTGCTATGATGGATGATAAAGGCAAGCCGATTAAAAAGGCAGGCCCATCCACACCGGTTGAAATCCTTGGATTGAATGATGTGCCGCTTGCAGGTGAATCTTTTTATGTGGCCAAGAACGAAAAAGACGCACGTTTCATTTCGGAAAAAGTTCGAAAGAATTTGAGAGAAAAAATGATTCAGGCAACCCCTCAAAAAGTGACTCTGGATGATTTATTCCAGCAAATTCAAGAAGGAGAAATGAAGGAACTCAAACTGATTGTCAAGGCAGACGTTCAAGGCTCTGTAGAAGCAGTTCGTCAAAGTCTGGAAAAACTTTCCAACGAAGAAGTATTGATTCGCATTATTCACGGCGGTGTCGGTGCCATCAATGAATCCGACGTCATGCTTGCTTCAGCCTCCAATGCCATTATTATCGGTTTCAATGTCCGTCCGGAGAACAATGCCCTTTCCACCGCTGAGCAGGAAGGAATTGATATCCGCTTATATCGTGTTATTTATAATGCCATTGAAGATATTGAACTGGCAATGAAGGGTATGCTTGATCCCGTATTCAAAGAAGAAATCATGGGACATTGCGAAATTCGTGAAACTTACAAAGTATCCGGACTTGGAACCGTCGGTGGTGCTCATGTAACAGACGGTAAAATCCTGCGTTCGGCAAAAATTCGTCTGTTGAGAGATAATATCGTGATATATGATGGTACTCTGGCTTCTTTAAAGCGTTTTAAAGACGATGCCAAAGAAGTGATGAGCGGCTATGAT
The DNA here is from genome assembly GCA_030535295.1 of Eubacteriales bacterium. GTDB lineage: Bacteria > Bacillota > Clostridia > Lachnospirales > Vallitaleaceae > W11650. The sequence goes on from JAUMXK010000046.1 coordinate 4,550, forward strand.
TGTGGTGTCATGCTCGAAAAATTCAATGACATCAAATCCGGCGATATTATTGAAGCTTACGCTATGAAAGAAATTGAGCGTTAAGACAAAAAGGGAATGTCCCGGAAAGGATGAATTATGAGAAAAAACAGTCATCGTATGATACGTGTCAATGAAGAAGTGAAAATGGAGCTTTCCAACATCATCCAAAGAGAGGTAAAAGATCCTAGAATTGATTCTTTTGTCAGCGTAGTTGCTGTCGATACCACCGGTGATTTGAAAGAGTGCAAGGTATACATCAGCGTCCTTGGAAACGAAGAAAAAAAGGCCGAAACCATGGAAGGCCTTCGCAGCTCATCCGGCTTTATTCGCAGAGAATTGGCACATCGTTTGAACTTACGAAATACACCGAATCTGCATTTTATCTTGGATACTTCCATTGAAAGAGGAATTGAAATGTCCAAGTTGATTGCGGATGTACGCTCGGAGGAGGAACAAATTGACAATTAAGCAAATAAAAGAATGGGTAAAAGACTATAAAAACATTTACATTACCGGCCATGTCCATCCGGATGGCGATTGTATCGGTGCAGCCCTTGGTCTTAAGGGCTTGCTTGCCGACCACGGGATTGAGGCAACCATCATGCTGGAAACGCCTCCGGAAGTATATTCTTTCCTCAGCCATTATGATGAAATTATCACGGAAAATCCGGCGGAAGTGGATGTTTTGTTTGTGGTCGATTGCAATGATAAAAGTAGATTTACACCATTTTTAGAAAGTTATGAAAAAGCTAAGGTAGTCATTAATATTGATCACCATGAATATCCGAAATATTTTATTACGGAGAATCGCTGGATAAAACCAAGTGCCAGCTCTACTTCGGAAATGATTTATGATTTATTTGAAGGCAAAGAAATCCGCCCTGAAATTGCAGAAGCACTTTATACGGGAATTATCTTTGATACCGGCGGATTCATGCACTCCAATACACATGAGTCCACCATGCAGGCTGCCGGCAAGCTAATGGCCACCGGTATCAATTTTGGGTTTATTATGAAACGTCTTTTCCACAGACAAACCGTCAAGAAATTGATGGCCAAAAAAATTGCCTTGGATAATCTGATTTTTTTAGGAAAAGAAAAAATTGCTCTCACACATATCAGTTATCAGGAGCTTAAAAAATATGATTTAAGCAAGGAAGATACGGAAGATGTGGTGCACTTGGTTGCTCAGTTGGAAGATATTGAATCTGCCGTTTTTATAGCGGAGTTTACCGAAGGCGAATACAAATTGAGCTTTCGCTCCAAAAGAAATTTGGATGTTTGCCAAGTGGCAAAAGCCTTTCATGGAGGAGGCCATATCAAAGCTGCCGGAGCCAGCTCGACGCTGCCTTTGCCGGAATTAATCAAAAAAATCGAGAAAGAAATCATGGAGAGATTATGAACGGAATTTTAAATGTCTACAAAGAATCCGGATACAGCTCACATGACGTGGTAGCGATTTTACGTAAAATTCTAAAAACCAAGAAAATCGGTCATACCGGTACTTTGGATCCCAATGCGGAAGGTGTCCTGCCTGTCTGTATCGGACAGGCGACCAAAGTATCCGAGCTTCTCATGGAAAAGGATAAGACCTACCAAGTCGAATTTGAACTTGGTTTTGTCACCGATACTCAAGATATTTGGGGCAATGTCATCTGTGAGAGTTCTGTCAGTGCAACTCCGGAAGAAGTAAAAGCCGTAGCCAATCGTTTCGTCGGAGATATCTTGCAGATTCCGCCAATGTATTCAGCCATCAAGCAAAATGGCAAGAAGCTTTATGAACTTGCCAGAGAGGGAATCGTCTTGGAGCGAAAAGCTCGGCCGGTTCGTATTGATTCCATCGAAGATTTTAGCTGTAGCGGGAAAAATCGTTATACCATGACAGTTCAGTGTTCCAAAGGCACCTATATTCGCACCCTTTGTCATGATATCGGAGCGGCCTTGGGCTGTGGAGCTCGCATGACAGCATTGATTCGAACAAAGGCCGGAGAATTTACACTTCAGACAGCCAAAAAATTAGAAGAAATAAAAGCCTTACAGGAAAAAAATGAGCTCTGTCAGGAAATCATTTCAGTGGAAAAAGCCTTTCGTCTACCGAAACTTTATGTCAAAGAATCCTTCAGCAAATGGCTTTATGCCGGCAACCCCATTGCCCAAGAAAATATTGAATTCATAGCAGAGGGGGAAGAGCAAAAGCTGTTTCAGGGAAAAATTCTATATTTTGTTTATGATTTCCGGCAGGATTTTATCGGTATTTATTACAAAGAACAAAATCAATATAAAGTATTGAAATTTTTATATCAGGTAAGTGAGGACAAGAATGGTCATTAGAAACACAGCAGATAATTGGACAATTTCAAATACGGTTGTAATACTTGGAAATTTTGACGGCATTCATAATGGACATCAATTATTGGTTGATACTTCTCTGAAAATCGCCGAGGAGATGAGCTTACAAACAGCAGTTTTTACTTTTTTGCCACATCCCTCCAAGTTTTTCGGCAGTCAAAATTTTCGCTTGATATACACGGAAGAGGAAAAGCAGGAGTTATTTGAATCTTGCGGCTTGGATTATTATATTTTGTTTCCTTTCAATGAAGAAAACAGAAATCTCTCTCCCGAAGATTTTGTCGATAAAATCTTATTGAAAAAGCTTGGAGCAAAGGCCATTGTTGTCGGCACTGACTATCGTTTCGGTCAAAAAGCAATGGGCAATACCGAGACTTTAAAGGAACTTTTAGAGCCGCATGGAGTGAAAGTGAAGGTTTTAGATAAGCTCCAAACCAATGGCGAAGATATTAGCTCAACCAAACTGAGAAAATCTATCGAAGAAGGTGATTTGCAATTATTTGAACGTTTAACGGGTAGAAAATTCCATTTGAACGGTATTGTAATAAGCGGCCACCAACTGGGGCGTGAACTGGGCTTTCCGACGGCAAATGTTTTACCGGACAGCGAGAAACTTTTACCTCCAAACGGTGTTTATTTGACCAATGTGATATACAACGGAAATACTCATATTGCCCTTAGCAATGTCGGTATCAGCCCAAGTTTGGAGAACAGACCATATTCTGTAGAAAGCTATATTCTGGATTTTAACAAGGATATTTACGGCGAAAAAATTTCTGTTGAGTTTGTCAAATTTCTTCGGCCGGAAATTAAGTTTTCCAATGTCAATGACTTGAAAGAGCAAATCGGAAGAGATGTTGCTTTAATTCGGATGGCACTTTCTTTGGATGAAACAATGTAAACTTTTCTGTACCCCTTGATGACTTTAAAATTTGTGAATTAGATAATAAAAGTTTAACTTGATAATTGCTATCAGTTGGGGTATGATATTTTTAGTGAAACTACACAATGCTGACAAAAAGGAGGATTTTTATTATGGAACATCAAGTAGGAATGCCATTACTAGGGGCAAGATTCCCTGAATTGGACGTGGTAACTACACACGGAAACAAAAAATTGCCTGACGACTACAAGGGAAAATGGTTTGTATTATTCAGCCATCCGGGTGATTTTACCCCTGTATGTACCACAGAATTTGTTGGATTTGCAAGATATGCAGATGACTTCAAAGCATTAGACACAGAATTAATCGGTTTATCAGTTGATCAAGTTGTTTCTCACTTGAAATGGGTTGAATGGATTAATGACAATTCCGACATTACCATTCCTTTCCCTGTTATCGGAGATGAACTCGGTTTAGTATCCAATAAATTAGGTATGATTCACACCGCAAAAGGAACTAACACTGTTCGTGCGGTATTTATCGTAGATCCAAATGGCATTTTACGTTTGACAATGTACTATCCACAAGAAGCCGGAAGAAGCATTCAAGAAATTCTGAGAGCTTTGAAAGCTTTACAAACCGCTGACAAATATGGTGTTGCAGCTCCTGAAAATTATCCAAATAATGAATGGATTGGAAGCGATGTCATTGTTCCACCGGCAAAGACCGAAGAGCAAATGAAGCAAAGAAAAGAAGCGGCAGAAAGAGGCGAAGTTACCTTAAAAGACTGGTGGTTCGCACATAAGCCATTAGACAAATAAGCAAATAATAATCACAAAACGGAGTGAGAGCTTTCACTCCGTTTTATGATGCATTTTTCATTTACCTACCGTTTTTTTGGCTATTACAATGTAAACACACTTAAAAAAACGAAATTTGATTTACATAAAATCAAAAATTGGACTGTTACATAATAGCTCTAAAAAAACAAAATTCAAAGCCACCAAAAAGCACATGAAGAAAAGAAAAAGGGCGTTGCGAAAAGGATTTTTAATCATTTTCGCAACAGCCCCATTTTTTTGAGAAGCAAATTATTTCGATTTGCCTTGATTGATTTTATTTTTGCTGATAGAGCTAGTTTACAGAAACTTTAAAAACTTTCCTGTAAAAAAGTTTAAAATCGTTTTTTTAAACTAAATGCCACTACAATAAAGAAAGTACCGAACAGGAAGTAGAGCATTGGCGGCAAGCCATCTGTTTGAGGCAGAGTGGTGATTCCTTGAGGAATCGGCACATCCACTTCTATGATTTCTTCTATTTCTTCTCCACTTGGAGTTTTCACAATTACGGTAAAGGTATCTTTTCCGTGAAAGCCTTTATTCGGCGTATAAGTCCAACGATTGCCTTCAAAAGTAACGATACCGTGATTCGGATCCCTTCCGATTAACGGAATAGAGTTATCCGGAATATTGATTTCTCCTTCAATAGACGGAATATCGGTCGATGGGTTCGGAGTATTTGGTTTTTCCGGTGTCGGCCTTTCAGAAGAACTGTCATTGTCTTCTTTTGGCGTTTCATCCTTTGGCGTATCCGGTGAAGGAGTTTCTTTTGGTTGTTCGCCTTCCGGTTTCTCACCCGGTTTTTCCGGAGTGTTATTTTCCGGTACATAAGGAATCAATACACCGGCCTCTTCATTTTCTACTGTGAGGATTTGATTGAGATGTTGTGCATCTACAATTATTTCCATATCATCAATCGGTTTGTATTGGCCGGATGGAAGCTCCTTAAGGATATAGTTTCCGAAATCAAGGTCGCCTTTTATATCCGTTTTACCCTGTAAATTGGTTGCGGTAAAATCATGTACTTTTGTCAAAGGATTTTTCTTCCATAACTCAAAGCGGATATTCGGAATTTTTTTGGTTTGGTCGGATTTTAATACTTTTTCTACCTGTATGCTGCCTTTTGGATAATTCAGAATTGTCAGTTCTACATTTCCTTGATTCGGTGCCAAAGTAATCATTTGATTCTGTGGCACAGTAAAAGGAGAGTTTTGAGGCAGAATTTCTTTCAAAGTATAGGTTCCGAAAGGCACTTTAATCATTTCACTAATACCACTTGCATTGGTTGGTGCAAAGCTGCGGTAGAGCTGATCATCCTTATGCAACTCGAAATGGATACCCGATAAAGGAGCATTTGTAACACCATGTTTTTTGATGATTTTGATGGTTCGCATTTGTGATTGTGCCCCTGCATTGGTATCTGCAAAAACAAATTTTACAGCCGTTCGTTTCGGATTATTTAAAGTATTAAAATGACTACCATTTACCGTGACTTCATTGGTTGGCTGGAAAGGAGCTTTCCGATTGGTGACAAGGCTTGCGTAGCGCAGGCGATATTCACGATTTATCGGCTTGGTAAAGGTAAGGGTAAAGCCCTGTGTCTTGGTTTGCTCATTATACGGCAAAAACTCCAGCTTAAAATCCGCATTCGGTACAGTTTGATAGCTCAATTCATTGGCACCGGTTAATTCAGCTCGCGAGTAGGTTTCCAAGACAAAGCTGTCCATGAGATACTCTTGGTCGGCAGAAAGCTTATCTGCCACCACAACATTATCCGAATACGACATACTTTTATTGATATTGATTTCCCAATCTATCAGCCAAGTCTTGCCTTCCGTAACAACTCGTTGTTTTCCTGTTTTATTCAGGTAAGCCTTATGGTCATTGAACTTCAAAGAAGAAACCAAAGCTTTGCCATTGAGGGTAGCTGTGTTCTTATATTCCGCTACGGATAGAGTATCTGTCAATTCTGTCTTATAAATAACAGCATAGCGCTGATTGGTTGCCTTTATTTCAAGTTGGAAACTATCCTCTTGCTGATCCTGCACAACATAATCGCTTCCTGCTTGAACAAGAGAGGAGGCATTTGCTCTCATTTCTTTTGCCGTTTGCGGTCTGCCATTTTGAGAATTGACCGTATACCTGCGAACTTCAAAAGAGTCTTGGACTAATTTTTGACCTGCGCCTATGGTATCGACAATATTGCTTACCATATTGGGTTCTGCATTAAAATTGGTATAAATAACCCATTCAATTTGTCTGGTTCTAGGATCTACGGTTTTATTTACCGTCACTCCATTTTCCTTGACGGAAAGGGTAGAGTAGTTCTTACCGCCATTGTCCTTGACATAAGGATGGGCTGCAAACACAGCTGTGTTTTTTTCATCCCTTTTCGGAGTATTATTTACATCCTTCCAATTGGAAACAATTTTATTGCGGAATAAGTCTCGCTCATCTCTGGAAGTATAGTTGGTTGTATCGGGTACTTTACTGTCGCTATCACGATAACGATGGGTACTGCGGTCAAATTTGGTACGATATAAGATAGTAGTTACATTTTGCAGTTCTTTTTTAAAGGTTATTTGAAATCCATCTCTACCGTCATTGGTCAAGGTATAGTCATAATTTGTTTCCGCACCGACTCTTTTGCGGAGAGTAGTATTCCCTTCCATTACCACGATTTTCTCCGTACCTCCTTTACGGTAAGGTAGCAACAACAAACCGTCATTTGGAAAAGTATCGGTAATGGTAAGTTCCTTCATCAGTCCGGCTTTCGGATCAATATTGATACGCCAGCGAATTTCACTATTTACATAGTCAATATAATATCCAAGACCAGTCTCTCTGTTTCTTGCCGGATTATCATCCAATGCTTTGGAAATCTCACCTTGCAATACCCCTGACTGACTGGTGCTGGTAAAATTGCCGGCAGTCGTATTTAAACCGGGTGTTGTTTCCAAAGTAACGGTATTTTGATATGACGAGATTGCTTGACTTCCACTAGGTTTTATGGAATATTTGGTATCATATACAATCAGAAGAGCATCGTTGATTTTTTGACCACTCTTCGGAGTGAAAATGATTTCACCGCCACTCAAAGTAATATCGAATAAATTTCTAAGTTGGTCAGCAGTATACCTTACATAGTCGGAATTAGCAGGATTTTGCTCATCTTCTACCCAATTTTCTTTGTGTAAAGATTCCGATTTGATTTTTCTTACTAAAAATTTCTCATAAATATCAATGCCGTCATGATGGGCATTATTTTGGTTGTAAGGATTGGAATCCCCATATTTTATTAAGGTCAGTCCTGCCGGTAAAGTGTCTTTAATCCTAAGAATATTTCTTTCCGATTTATTGGCAATAATTGACCAGCGAAGCCAAGTCGTTTGTCCGGTACCATCATAGTCGACCAAGTGGGTTGCCGATTTTTTGGTTTCATCTTTCATTTTCCGGTCTATTTTCAATGACTTTTCTACCGGAGTATCAACCCCTTGAAAATGTGCACGATTCTTCAAATAGATGTTACTTCCGACCACAGCAGCATCAATATCGGTAATATATTCCAAGCGATATGCCTTATTCATAGAACCGTTTTGCAATGCATTTCCCTGCAAAGTAATCGTGATTTTATTGATATTTCCTACGGTAGACTCTTGTATATCATAATCGGAAGGTGAAAGTGGGGTAGAATACACCGTCATGTCACCATGAAGATTGATACTCAAAGGATAAATTTTTAGAGAGCCGTTTTTATATTTCATTTTTGTTGCATCAAATTCATCAACGACTACCGCTTGATTCGCCGGTATGGATTCCAATGTTTTGTTGATATCGACGGTCCACTTGATTTCGTGAGGATTGATAAATTTAGTGGCATTATTAAATAAATCTTCATTTACAGAAGAGTAGAACTTACCTTCCTTATTTACATTTGACTTGATATTGTTCGGATGAAACCGCAAAGAAAAGGTATTATCAGCAGCCAAATTATTTTCAATTGTAATATTGATAAGGTTGTCTGTAGCACTTTGATCCAAACTAAAACGGGCCGAAGCCTCTATAAAGCACTCTGCGGAAACACCATTATTTTGAGTAAGAACATCCTTATCAAAACGAACCTGGATATATTTTCTTTGACTTGCGGTATCTACATGATATGTGTACGTAAAATATCCATTAGGTGCTGTATAATGAGGTTTGTTCTCCAATTGCATCTTTTTGATTAATTCTTCTGCAGCAAACTCGTAAGGCAAAGGTAATCTCAAATCATTCAAGGCTCCGCTTAAATCACTTGGAGCATTGAAATCAAAGCGAATGCTGAAAGTAGAATCCTGGTCAATGGCTTGATTTATGGTAACTGCATCGGCCGGCGATGCCGTCGAATAAACCATATTTTTCGTGCCGTTTATCGGTGTTACCCATGCTTCAATTTTGGTTAATTCTGCCGATGGACTGAGTGCCAAAGCAGGTGCAGCGCCAAATGTCTGAAAGACAATGAAGCAAATCATTAGAAGTGCAATCCCTTTGCTAAAAAGAGATTTAAAATATTTTTTTTGCATATAGTATTCCTTTCTTGCGAAAAATAAAACTAGTGAATAGTAGCACATCATTTATATCGACCTAATAACAGTATGATATTATATTTATTTATTGAACTAATTTTAACAGAATAAACCAATAAGGAAATAAGACGCATAAGCTCTCAAGAACAGGGTCTTTCAGCCTAATTTTACCAATGGATAATGCGTATAATTATGCCGGATATTTCCTTCGCATTTCCCTTGACAATCCAAAATAGTTGTGTTAGTATGATAATACAATAAGACAAGCGAAGCAACTGAAAATATCATCGAAATCCTTTTAAAATAGGCATTTGCCCATTTAATTTTAATAATTTTTAATTGGATTTTAATTGTGTTGATATTCGTAGCATATTATACTTGTCTGTAGTTATGAAAATCTTACAAAATAAGTGAAAAATTTATTTTGTCGTTGTTTACAGGTGTTGAAACAGAATTGAGGTGTAAAACAAATTTGGAAAATGCAATGGAACTAAGAGGGGTTCGTAAAGTTTATACCATGGGACAAGAAAAAGTGGTAGCTCTCGACCATATTGATTTGGATGTGTATAAAGGCGAAATTATGTGTTTGCTTGGGCCATCCGGTTCCGGAAAATCTACTTTACTGAATATGATGGCAGGCCTGGAAAAGCCGACTGCCGGTACAATTCACTTCAGTAAGTTTCCCATCCACATTATGTCTGAAGACCAATTAGCGGAATTTCGCAGAAAGTATATCGGCTTTGTATTCCAGCAATACAATCTGATAAATACATTAACTGCCTTGGAAAACATCACATTACCTTTGATTTTCAAAGGGGAAGGAAAACGGAAACGAACGGCAGTGGGAAAGGATATGATGGAGCAGGTCGGACTGGGAGAGCGAATGTATCACAAACCTACCGAAATGTCCGGTGGACAGCAGCAGAGGGTTTCGATTGCCAGAGCCTTTGTCAATCGACCGGAACTGATTTTTGCCGATGAGCCGACCGGAAACTTGGATACCAAAACATCCGACGATATGATGAAGATGATGATTCGTATGGTTCGCAAAGACAAAAAAACATTAATCATCGTAACCCACGATGAAGAACTGTCGGAATATGCAGATCGTATCGTTCACATCCGTGACGGAAACATTCAAAGTATTGAAATCAACCATAACTCAAAAGCTGACCAATATCTGGCAGAATACGAAAAAGAGTTACTGGAAAAAAATCAAGCAGAAGAAACAAAAGAAGTAAAACAAACAATACAACCAATTGATTTGGAGGAAAAAAATGGAGAAAATTAAACAAATTATTGTGAGCTTATGTATCATGCTGTTAGTGGCATCGACAATCCATCCGGTTTCGGTATTTGCTGTAGGAGATGTACCTGACGTGCCATCCAATCCTACAGTACAGCAAGCAAAACCAAACTTACAGATTTTAAATACCCAAACGCATCGTGTTTACAGTCAAAAAGAAAACACCATTCGTTTTCATTTGAATAACACATCCCGTTTTACGGCAACCGGTATACAAGTAAAACCGGATTTATCCGCAGATAAGTCCGTTCCGGGGGTTCGTATTTTATCAACTACATTGGTGCCGAATAATCAGTCAATTTCTCCGGACTCCTCCAGAGAATACGAATTAAAGATGATTGTTGACGATTCGGTAAAAGAAGGAATTTATCCGATTTACTTAAATGTCAGCTACAAAAATAATTCCAATGACCCTTTCCAAACCACTTTGCTTTTATACTATGATGTCCGCAAAGATGAAACTAAGCTGGAAAAAATCGAAATTACGGATGAAAATTTTAACAGCTTACAGCCTACAGCAGAAAGCGATATCTCGTTCGAGTATAAAATCAAAAACGATACCGATTATCAAATCAAGAACGTCAAGACAAGAATTGAAGGCTTGCCTGCGGAATTTACTTTAAAATCCGCCTCCGATATCGTAGTTATCGGCAATTTGATGCCTTTAATCGCAAAACCGGTTTCCTTTGAATATTACATCAAAGAAGATGTGAAGTCGGGAAGCTATCCGTTTACTGTGGTATTTGAATACGACAATCAAGATGGTCAAAGAATTATCCGTCAGGAAAAATACAATATTTTTGTTGCTCCGACAACTAGCAGCAAAGTAAGCGGAAAATTGAAATACAGCGGTTTTTCCTATCCGAAATCGGTAGTGCAAGACGCTGAATTTCCTATTTCTTTTCAATTGACCAACGATGGAAAGAAAGAAGTCAAGGACGTAACTGTAAAAATTGCAGAAAATCCTGTTTTCTTACCGAAAACACCATCTATTGTTAAGTTTGATCAGCTTGCCGCAGGTGAAAGTAAGACCTTTTCCGTGACAGTAGTCGGAACGGGCGAAAGTTTAAAGGATAGAAACTATCCGATTAATTTTGAAATCTCGTATAAGACAAGTGATGCCAAGGATGCTGCACCAACAGTAGATACACAAATTATCGGTATTTATTTGGATGCCAACGAAGAAAAAAATAAAGACAAGGACTCTGAAAAGAATTTACCGAAAATTATTTTAGATGAATATAAGCTGGAGCCAAATATTGTCCAAGCAGGTCAAGAGTTCGAGCTTGAAATGGTATTCAAAAACACCAACCAAACCAAGGATATCTACAATGTCAAAGCCTTTTTGACCTTTGATGTTGCTACCGGCAAAGATACTGTACAGCAAAATGTATTCTCTCCGGTAAACAGCAGTAATACCTTCTTTATTAATAAAATTTCTTCCGATCAAGGAGTCAGCAAAAAACTGAGAATGTATGTTGTTCCGGATGCTGAGCCAAAAACCTATACGGTAACAGTAAACTTTGAATACGAAGACAAAGACGGAAAACAAATTACTTCCAAAGAATTGGTAGGTATTCCTGTAAAGCAAACCACCAGAGTAGAAACTTCCGAACTTACTATTCCGGAAAGTGCTGACCTCGGTCGTGAAGTCACTGCAACCTTCAACCTTTTTAATACCGGAAAAGCCAAAGTTTCCAACCTGGTAATCAACGTCAGCGGTAACTTTAAGGCAGAGCCGAATAACCAATATATCGGCAATTTTGATGTCGGACAAAGCAACAATTACGAAGGCTACTTAACCTTCCATGAACCCGGTGAACAAAGCGGTAAATTTATCATCAGCTACGATGATCAAACCGGTCAAAAATATACCATTGAAAAAGAATTTAGTATCCTGGTAAATGAAGTGATTGATATGCCTGGCGATTTCGGGCCGGACGGAATGTATCCAATTACTCCGGAAATGCCTGCAAAATCAGGACTTCCAATTGCATGGATTGTCGGCGGTATCATTGGACTGATTGCACTGGTATTAGTTGTTATTGCAATTCTTCGCAAACGTAAACACAAAAAGGAGATGAACTCCTATGAAAATAATTGATTTATTAAAAATGAGTCTCGGTAACTTATGGCGACGTAAGTTACGAACAATTTTAACCTTAATGGGTGTTGTAATCGGAACCGCATCTATTATTATCATGGTCTCACTCGGTGTAGGAATGAAAAACAGTATCAATGAATCTCTCAAGGATTTAGGCTCTTTAAATATTATTACTGTTACAAAAGCCTACAATTTTGATAAAGTAAATGATACCAAAAAGAAGGATGCTGTTTTAAATGATGAAGCCATTGAAAAAATAAGCAAAATCAAAGGTGTAACGGTAGTTTCTCCTGTCAAAAGCATGTCTGTCATGTTAAGACATGGAAAATACTATGCCTATGCTACTATAAATGCAGTCAAAAAAGACTTGTTGGCGGCTCAAAAAATAAAACTTGCCAGTGGTGAGCTTTTTGATGAGAATACGAAATTCAGTTTTCTCTTCGGCGGACAAATGGCTTACGAATTTCAAAACCCCAGAGCATCCGGACCTTATGGTGATTTTTATTTTCCGACTTATGACGAATCGGGAAAGCCTATGGAAAGGCCAAAGCCCAAGGTCGATGTCATGAATGATACGATATTGCTGAATCCCGACACTCGCTATGGTAGGCCGGAAGTGGATCAAAAAGATAAGCTTACCATCCCAAGACCGACAAAAATCAAAGTTTCCGGTGTTGTTGCAGAAGGAAACTGGCAGTTTGATTATAACATTTTCACCTCTTTGGAAACTTATGACAAGATTGCCAAAGACTATGAGAAATGGCAGAAAAAAATACAGCAACAAAATGGAAATCAAGGACAAGGCTCCCCGGGTACGATTGACATAAATTCTCGCAACGGAAAATCTTCCAAGAAAAAGGAAGAATACAATCAAGTGCAGGTATTTGTGCAAGAAGTAGACGATATCGAGAGAGTCATTGCAGCCATTCGGGAACTTGGCTTTAATACCAACTCTATGCTTGAAATTGCAAAGCAAGTCGGTGGTTTTGCGGATGTGGCTCAAATGGTTCTGGGCGGTATCGGCGGAGTATCTCTTATTGTTGCCGCTATCGGTATTTCCAATACCATGGTTATGTCCATCTACGAAAGAACCAAAGAAATCGGCGTGATGAAAGTTATCGGTGCTTCCTTAAATGACATTCAGGGAATGTTTCTTACAGAAGCTGCATTAATCGGCCTTATCGGCGGTATCGTCGGCCTTCTATTCAGTACGAGCGTCTCTTTGCTGCTAAACTTTCTCACCAAGAATATAGATATTTTTGGTACCGGAATGGCCGGTGGAGAAGCTCCGCCACTTTCTATTATTCCTTTCTGGCTTTATGCCTTGGGAATGATTTTTACTACTCTGGTAGGACTGATTTCCGGTTATTTACCGGCAAGACGTGCCATGAAACTTTCTGTATTAAAGGCACTTCGAAACGAATAGAAAATCCGCCGCAATCTATAGGGGATGTAGGATATTCCGTTTTACTGATTTTGGTACAAATGAATCGTTCCCGTAATAGGAACTGCAAAGAAAAAGCACGTGGAATCATTTCATCCACGTGCTTTTGTAATAACTCATTTTATAAATGTACCTAAAGGGAATGGTACCATATCTCTCGTTTGACTTATCTCGTTATCCGATAGTTATTTTCCTGTATACAGATAAGGACTCAGCACTCCTGCTACCTTAGATACCGGCATGGTTTGCAGTAAAATTTTTCCCGGTCCGGTCACAACCGTATTAAATAAACCTTCTCCGCCAAAGAGCATATTTTTGACACCTTTTACGGATTGGATATCCATTTGAACGCTGCCTTCCATCATGGCAAGGTAACCGGTATCAATGACCATTTGTTGGCCAGGGGCTAAATTGTATTCCAGAGCATAGCCGTCAATTTCAATAAAGGCAGTTCCCATTCCGGAAAGTCTTTGCATGATAAAGCCTTCCCCACCGAATAAGCCGGCACCAAATCGTTTTTGGAAAAAGATGGAGAGTTCGACACCTTGTTCACATGCTAAAAATGCACTTTTTTGTACGATGATATCTCTGCCCGGTTGGATTTGGAAAGCATAAATGGAGCCCGGAAAACTGGATGCAAAAGCAATCTCTCCCGGGACATTCATAGCAGTAAAACGATTTTGAAAAAAGGATTCTCCGCTGAACATTCTTCCGAAAGCCTTACCCACACCGCCATTGGTGATGGTTTCCATATGTATATTATTGGTCATCCAGCTCATTGAGCCACTTTCTGTAATCATGGTTTCACCCGGAGCTAATTGACAAATGGCAACCGGTAAAGGTGTTCCTTCAATTCTATATTGCATAATTTCCTCCTTATTAATCACCGTTTCATAAAAAGCAAAAAACATTTACCAAGAGAAAAGAGAGGAAAACCGATTTTTCTTCTTATGAACGATATATGAATGTTTCGGTAAACAAGTTCAGTATATCACGATTTAATAAGGCCGACAATAAGATAAAAAATTAATTTTGCTTATATTTTGCTTAGAAAACCGGGCAAATCAAAGGCATATTATAATAAAATGCAACATAAGCTTTTGATGTATAAAAGCAAACTCTCCGTTAGTGCTTATCAAAGCTTAAAAATATTGAAAATATTGAGGTAAATATTGATAATTTTGTTTAACATTTAATAGTTGATTTTTAATGGTAAATACGTTAAGATAAATTGATGTAATCATGTACGCAACTTTCCACGTTCTCCGGATCAGTCTTTTCTGCCTTTTCCATGAGTTTGCTTCTATTGATGGATTGGGATTGCCTTGGTTCATTGGATAAATTTTAACAAATAGTAAAGAAAGGAATATGCATGTCATATCATAGTTTATTTTATACATATAAGGAGCAATTGCCTTGGACAGAAGAGGGAAGTGCCAATGCAATATTTCCTATGGCCGTTGCCATGACAGAGATGGGACTTTCTGCCGCCTCTGTTCGCTCGATGGCAAAGGGCTTTTTAAGTCAACACAATGTTTTGGAAAATCCGAAAAATGAAAGCTTAAACGATTTCATCAATCACAACAATTGGAAAGATTATTTAGGTAAAAAAGAATATTATCAAGCTTTTACCATTTTCTTTGAAAAAGCAATTACCGATAATCCCGAAGGCATTCGTGAATACTTCGCTGAAATGGCAGATGGTATTTTCGGCTATGACTTTATGGTTTTGATTCGCTTGGCCTATGCCTTTGAATCCGGACAAAAAGAAGAATTAGCTAGGGCATTGGCCTTTTTGGCTGCCGGTTATCAATCCATTCGCTTTGTTTTGCCTGAAATAGAAACCAAAGTTTTTATCGAGCATATTGTAGGACTGAAAGAAAAGGCGGAGCATTATAAGATAGAAGGAGCTCATATTTCCGATAAAGTCAAATTTATCGCCGACTCCAATCAGTATGCCGCTGACTTTGCCAAGCTGGAAGAAGAAAACCTGAATATCTTTACACTGAGAGCTTTGGCTATTCGTCTGGTAAGAGAAATTTCTCATCCGGTAATGAAACAAATCTTTTGCGCAGTCCATGCATTTCGTGTTATTTCACCATTGCTGCCGGATGTCAACGAAAGTATCCAGCAATTTTATATGGTGATGCAGGCCGCCTACTTGGCTCTTGGTTGTCCTGAGCTGCAACCGGCGGAAACAGGTGCTGAAAAAAGCTGGCCACTTATTTTCCAGCTGACCGGAGTATCCAAAGATATTCCAAGTGTCCTTTTTATATACTCCTGTTTCAAAGAATACCAATTTGCACAATCTACTATATATCCGGAAATGGCTTATTCTGTAATTCACAATGAAATTAAATTAGAACGATAAAAGGAAGTAGTTTTATGGAAAATCATTTTAAATCAGGTTTTATTGCTTTAATCGGTAGACCGAATGTTGGAAAATCCACTTTAATGAATGCCTTGGTCGGCCAAAAGGTGGCAATCATGTCACCAAAGCCTCAAACTACCAGAAATCGAATTCAAAGTATTCTTACGACGGAGAATAAGCAAATTATTTTTGTAGACACTCCCGGAATCCATAAACCGAAAAGTAAACTCGGAGAATATATGAATACAGCGGCCTTTTTTACTTTTAAGGAAGTAGATTTGATTTTCTGGTTGATTGAACCGAGTGACAATATCGGCGCCGGCGACCAGCTGATTATCGAAAAATTAAAAGAGGCTAAAACTCCGGTTATTTTAATCATCAACAAGATGGATACCGTTGAAAAAAGTCATTTACTTAAGGTGATTGATGCCTACAAGGATGTTTATCCATTCCTTGAAATCATCCCGATTTCTGCTTTGAAGCAACAAAATACGGATAGGCTACTGGAGCTTGTGGATGCCCATTTGGAAGAAGGGCCGCAATTCTTTCCGGAAGACATGATAACTGACCAGCCGGAAAAACAAATCGTTTCCGAGTTGATTCGTGAAAAAGTCTTGCGCCTGTTGCAAGACGAGATTCCTCACGGGGTAGCGGTAGTCATCGAAAGCATGGATGATACCGAAGACAACAGTCAGGTTATAATCGAAGCAACCATTGTTTGTGAAAAGAAGAGTCACAAACCGATAATTCTTGGCAAAAACGGCTCTATGATTAAACAAATCGGCATTTTATCCAGAAAAGATATTGAAGCTTTCCTGTTGGCACATGTCCGACTGAATTTATGGGTAAAAGTCAAAGAAAATTGGCGTGACAGTGAATATTTGATGAAAAATTACGGTTATAGAAAAGGAGAATAAAATGCAAACAAATCCAATTGTTACCATTACCATGGAAAACGGAGCGCAAATCAAGGCGGAACTGTATCCGGAAATGGCACCTAACACAGTAAAAAACTTTATTTCATTAATTAAAAAGGGATTTTATGATGGCACAATTTTCCATCGTGTCATTCCCGGTTTTATGATTCAAGGTGGAGACCCGGACGGTACCGGAATGGGTGGCCCCAATTATTGTATTCGTGGCGAATTTACTGCCAATGGTTTTGATAACCCGCTAAAACACACGACCGGAGTGTTATCCATGGCCAGAACACAAGTAAAGGATTCTGCCGGCAGTCAGTTCTTTATCATGGATGCCAATGCACCGCATTTGGACGGTAGCTATGCTGCCTTCGGCAAAGTTATCGAAGGAATCGATGCCGTTCATACCATTGCCAAAACCAATACCAATTACCAGGATAGACCATTGGAAGAGCAAAAAATGGCAAAAGTAGAGGTCGATACATTCGGTGTGGAATTTGAAGAGCCGGAAACCCTATAATTCCTTGCCTTCAAAGTGAAGTGAAGCAAGGGCAAACTCCGACTTTGTGAAAAAGCGAAGGTAAATTTTCAAAGTAAGTTCTAGTAGGGCTAGAAGTTGCACTAAGTTTGAG
>JAUMXK010000131.1 GCA_030535295.1 Eubacteriales bacterium
CGAAAAACTTCGTTTTTCTGCCCGGGTGGGCAACCTACCTAAAAAAGACTGTTCTGGAGAACGTGGGAAAGTTGAATTATTCGGAAGATTTTATTTGGAGAGCGATATGCTGTTCTTCCGCTTATTGGCGGGTGTTGGCCTTGGCTATACTTTGAGTAGAGGCTATGCCGGCTTTGCCGGCAGTGTCAACCGGGCATATCAAACAGGTTCCACCAAACTGATGTGTACCATGACATTTATGTTCTTCTTGACCGCTTTGTTTTCTGTAGCGGTTCTATTTAATGCCGATGCAAAGACTTTTGATCTATGGATTAATCCGATTAACCTTAGTTTGATTTTAGGCGGACTGACATTCGGATTTGGTATGGTCTTTTCGTCTTGCTGTGCTTCCGGTGTATTGACGGATGTTGTGACAGCTATGCCAAGAGGCTTGATTACTTTGCTGTTTTTCGGAGCCGGTGTATTTGTCGGTTTTCCTTTGCAAGCGAGGGCCCCTTGGATTAAAGAGTCTTGGATTAGCACCGAAACCGGAAAAGAATTGGGTGGCGGTGTATACTTCCCGGATTTATTCAAAGGGGATGGATTGCAAGCTTATTCGGCAAGACATTCCGTTCGGCTTGGAATATCAATGCCAAGCAAGGACTATTCTTTGCCATCGGCGGATTTTTGATGGGCTTTGGTACCAGAATGTCCAATGGCTGTAATGTCGGTGCTTTGTATACCCCAATTGCCAACTTCTCTTTATCCGGCTGGATTTTCTTTATCTTTATTGTAGTCGGTGGTATCATGGGTAATATGGTAGCAAAGAAAGTGAAACTGTAGTCAAATAAAGAAAAATAGCTGTAAACAGCATAAGAATAAAAACCCCCGAATATACATTCAATAGAGTATTCGGGGGTTTTGGTGTTTATATTATCAAAATAAAGCAGTAGCCTTTATTGGCACTTTTACTATAAATATAGAGTTTTCTTGTGTTCTCCTTTTCATAATACAAATACCGGGTGTCCATAGTTTTTTCCAGTGCGGTTATTTCCGGATAAATGTTATCTTTTATCAACACCATAATTATAGAACCTAAAAAATCTGATAAATGCTATAAGGAAAAGTACTTTCAGTTTTTTTTATTTTGCAACAGACTCTTTTACAGATTTGCACCGGTTTTTGCATCTGATACGAAAACCAAGATGAAATACTGGCAAGTTAGGCTTACCTTGTACCATTAAGCTTAATGATTCTTTTGGGTTGACCCTCATATTTAGATTCTGCTTTTTTATCATATTCAAAAATTCCGCAGGCTACTCTTGCGCAATATAGAGCACCATATTTACCGGATGAGGGTATTCTATAAAACTGAGTAACTATTCCGGAATGTCTCCAATTATTATAGCCTTCGCCTTTATAAAATTGAATGACATCTCCAAATTCGTATGGTATTAAGTTTATGTTGGAATATGTTGTATAATTTATTTCAGAACCAAAAGGGCCAACCGGTGCATTGGAAATTAAAAAGTTTCTCAGATTAGGAACCCCTGACCACGAATAAGAACGGTTATTTAATGCCTTGTAATACCAGCCTGTACTTGGATTACTATTATAATAAATATTGGCACGCCCTGCTAGTATAGCATGGGATACGAAATCGCTATTCATTTCTTTTGCTTTTTTCATCATATCTTTGATGTGATTAAGGTTTTCTTCCCAATTTACTTCTTTTAAAAGGCTATATTCTTTGAATGCCAAATCCTTTGAGTCTGCTATGGAATCGGTATAAGCCTGATATAAAGAAAATTCTTCTTCACAATGCCGAATATCATAATCATCCATGACAAAAAAATCCACAATTTCAAGATAATTATCTGCTTTATTTTCTCGTACCACAAATTGAACAATTCTTCCATCCTTGGACAAAACATCAGGTAAATCACAATAATTGAACTGCACCTCTTTCGCAATATCATAGAAGATATAATCTCCCAGCTTTTTTGTCGAAAGTAGTTTTGTGGATATCCTATAATTCATTTTTTGTGTAGTAGTAATTTCTGATTTTATCTCATGGACTATCTTTTTCAATTCAAACAGCTTGATAAGTTCCTCCGACAATTTTATTTTTTTATACGGCACAAAGTCTTTTTCCAAAGATATATTATTTAGCTGCTCATTCTTCGAATTTACAGCATTATCCGATAGCGCAATCAATTTTTGAAAGGCTTGCTCCAAATCGGAAGAAATCGTGTGTTCCTTCGCCGAAGACTCCGAAGCCAAACACGGAAGGGCAAATAAGGTAGCAACCAAAACCATACTCAGAAAAAATTTAAGTAATTTCATTTCGCAACTCCTTTCGTTTTTGATTAATTTACTCTTTCTTATTATATTAACATTTATGGAAGGGGAAAACAAATTTGTTTTTTGAAAATTATTGTAAATTATTATTGAGTTAATTCCCAAAGTAAGTTCTAGGTTTAAGGTCTGACTGGAACTTAGGTTG
>JAUMXK010000132.1 GCA_030535295.1 Eubacteriales bacterium
CGGCAGACAAATTACATTGGCACAGGAAAAAGAAAATGTTGAGCTATTTGTAGATATTCTAAACATTCGTCTGCAGCAAAAGATTGAACTCAAATGGGATATGGAAGAAGACTGGATGGATTTAACATTCCCATCCTTTTTCCTCCAGCCGTTGGTGGAAAATTCCATTTTTCATGGTCTATCCGGAGAAAAAGGCTTGATTACCATAGTGGTATCGGTTTATGAGGAAGAAGAAAGCATAGTCATTGAAGTGCTGGATTCGGGAATCGGTGTCGAAAAAGAAATGCTCGAGAAAATTAATGCATTGTTTTCCGGTGAAAAAGCAGCCATGCAAGATAAGGACTTTCATATCGGCTTGTCCAATGTCTACAATCGCCTATGCCTAAATTATGGCAAATCGGTAAGAATGCACATGAACAGCAGACCGGAGAAGGGAACGATGGTGCAAATAAAGATTGGAAAGGAGGCGATAGGCAAGTATGAAAATAATGATAATTGATGATGAAGAATTACTGGTAAAAGGCTTTTATAAAATGCTGGACTGGGAAGAATTCGGGATGAAAATTGTGGCAGATGCGGCAAATGGTCAAGAGGCTTTGTATAAGATTTTGGATTTGAAAAATCATGGCTTAGCACTGCCGGAGGTAATCATCACAGATATAAAAATGCCGGTCATGGATGGAATCGAGCTAACTCGCCGCTTGCAAAAGGAATACCCGTCCATTCCGGTTTTGATTTTAAGTAATCATGAAGATTATGAAAATGTGCGTACCGCAATGAAATGTGGAGCAAGAGATTATCTTTTAAAAGCCGGACTTTCCCCTTTTCAGCTAAAAGAATATTTGCTCAAACTCAAAGAGGAGCTGCAAGCTGAAAAAGAGCAAAATGCTTCGGAAAAACCGGAAAGCAAGGAAGTGCCGGCAAAAGCGGAAACAGAAGAAGAAAGGCTGTTATACCAAAACAAAAATATTCAAAAAGTGGTGGATTATATCAATGAACATTATCAGGAAAAAGAAGTCACTCTGAGTTTTTTGGCAAATAAGTTCTATATTCAGAAAAACTATCTTTGTACTATTTTTAAACAGGAAATGAATACCAATCTGACCGATTATATTGTGCAGCTCCGCATGAAAAAAGCCAAGTCGCTGATGCGAACGACCAGCTTATCCATTACCGAAATTGCCCTACGGGTATCTTATACCGATTTAAGCTATTTCAATCGGCTGTTTCGCAAAGAAACCGGACTAAGCCCCAGAGAATATTTAAATCTGGTCAGAGAATAAAACGGCGATTGCAGTTGTAGGAGTTATAGAAAAGACAGGGTTCATAAAAATGACTTCAATTACAAGGCGAACGCTTAAGACCGTTTGTAAATAAGAGGTAATTATTTATGAGAAAATGACGATATAATAAGTAATAACTAACTCTTGTTGGTAAAAGGAAACATAGAACGTTTTTAAAAGGAACGGTAAGATATGAAGATAAATAGTTATTCAAACTCTATAATTAGTAATTATCCGGTAAAGGTATTTTCTGAAAGTAAAAACAGCACTACAAACCCAAAGAATTCAAAGAGTACTTCGGTAGATACATTAGAACTAAGTAATAGCGGGAGAAAAAAGAGCGGGTTATCAAGGGATGTAATAAATACAATTCGAGAATTTGCAAAAAGGGATGCTAAAATAGGTGATTACATGTCCGATGAGTATAATAATTTTCAAAGAAATTATGTGAAAAATAATATCTCTCCGGATCGTTCGGTACTTATGGCAAAAGCAAGTCCATTAGTACCAAGTCCTAAGGATGGAGTGAGGAGTTTCTTTAAATATTATGGCTTGCCGGATGTTTCTCTTGTAGATATACTTCTTGGTTCGGAAAAATATACAGCGTCAAGAAAAATGAATTATGTTTCTGTAAAGGATAAAAACGGAGTAGAAGTACTTTCTTGGAGTCAAAATGCAGGATGGCTATCACATCCAAGTCCGGAGGAAGAGGCTTTTTGGGACGCAGAAACAGCAATATATGCAGAGGCTTTCAGTGAAGCGAGAGCTGAAATGAGAGCAAATGGAGAGCTATAAGGATTAACTTGTAAAAGGAGACAAGATTTTCTGTATTAGAGAAGTTTCGCGGTCATTGAGAAATTTATCTATGTTTTTATCGCTATTTAAAAATTATTTGGAATCAAAAAATAGGAATGGTTAAGTACAAATGTTAGAATACTCAAGTTTGACACCTGTAAAAGATTTTCCGGATATAAAAGGCTTTGCGTTGAGTAATTTGAAATATATTCGGTGGTTTTATTTGTTTCTCGAAAAAAAGTCAACAAGCTGTTGAACATTAGAAAACAACTATCCCGTAAGGACATCATGTTTTGCGAATGACAGAATGTGGGAAAAATGATACCTGACTTCCGTCGTTTCGCTCAAAACATAGTACTTTAGGTATCAAGGAGCA
>JAUMXK010000047.1 GCA_030535295.1 Eubacteriales bacterium
GCGATTGCCGATAAATAAAATCCCGATAATTGCAAACGCAAAAACAAAGATTTCTACCGTAAAAAAGACATTGAAGTATTTTTCAAATTGTAGATTGACATTCTCCAGAGGAATCAAGTTGACAATATTCCAAATGCCTACTTCCGCCTTTTTTAGGATATAGACATATTCCTTACCATTATAAAGATACGGATTTTGCACATCTTTTTCTCCCGGCGGCAGCAAAATGTCTTTCGGATCCAGTGTCAGCGAAACCTTTCTATCACTGGTGGAAAGCACTTTACCGGACTCGGTTTGCAAATAAAGAGTTTCTCCTTCCTCCAAAATATCTTTGTAAATATCGTAAAAATAACTTTCCTTAATCTCCAGAACAGCAATGCCATAAGCCTGTCCTGTTTTTTTATTGACCAAAGTTTTAATGCCTACAATATTGGGACTGCTGTCTTTGGGATTGAAGTAACTGCGATTGAAAATTTCGTAATTGATATTTTCCGTATCGGCTTTGTTTTTCTGATACCAATAACTATTGTAGATGACTTCGGTGCTAAGACGTGGGGTATGCTCACTACTGGAGTAGATGGTCTGATTTTTGCCAATCAATATCAGATTGCAGTCCACCCAGCTATAATCCTTGACTTTGCGAATCAAATCGGCTTCCAGCTCGGCCTTTGCCTCACTTCTTTCTTCTTCGCTGTCATAAAACTGATTGAGCCTTTCTTCTATCGCCGGTGAATCATCATAGCTTTTGATAATGGCATTTAGCTCATTGGTAATTCTGGCAAGGTTTTGGTCTAGTTGGTTCAGGCTCTTGAGCTGACTGTGAACCAGTTGCTCTACGGTATAATTTCGCATAGCCTGATGAAAATAAAGGCTCAACAAAGTAAGCGGTATCAAAATAATACTGCTCACCAAAAGAATTAACTGCATAAAAATACCGAGTGATTTTTTTCGTTTCATTTTCAGCCTTTCATTACAAAATAATTTTACTTTTTACTTATGACTTTCAATCCAATTCAGCAAGTAAGGCCTGTCATTATTGGCCGGTGTTTCAAACCACTGAGAACACATCAGATAGCTCTCTCCTCTAATCACAAGAGGCTCTTTGTAATATCTAACTTTATCAAAGTCGGAATCCGATTTGACCAATAAGGGATATTGCAAGTCAAATACTTCTTTGCTGTAATCTGCCTGCTGCAACCACATTACTTCTTGTTCTGTTGCCTTTCCCTCTATTAACATCTCACGCAACACCAATTGCACCAGCTTACCGATTTTAAGTTCTTTGTATATGCTCTCATCCTTGTCATTCTCTTTAAATACTAAGGTATTCTTGACGGAATCATTACCAAATCTAATTCTCTCTTTCAAAGGCATTTCAAAAAACATGGAGTACATTTGATACGAGCGTAAAAACAGCTCGGATGTATCTGCTACCCCTTTACTTGCCAGTAATATGGGTTGGAGCACAGAATAGTTAAATTCTTTATTTGAAATAAGCCTAAATTTAAACTCGTATCCCAATTTTTGAAAAATATCATTTAAATCTTGAATGCATTGCTCTATCTCTTGTAATAGGGAAAAATGAATCTTTGGAGAAGCAAATATTACTTCCGCATCTCTCACACCCAGATATCCCCATAAGCACATCGCCGTTCTGGCAGTTTTCGAAATAACCTTTGTAATTGTCTCCTCTTTTGTACCGTAGTTCAGTCCAAACTCATGAAAAGCTACATCAACGGCATATATTTTATTTACACCATTTTGAATCGAGATTCCTAAGACATCGCACTCTGCCTGACGCAATATTTGTGCCAGCGAACTGTTTAGTTTGAATACTTTGTAATTATATTTCCACCGAAAATATCTATCGGTTTCTTCCCACATTCTTTGCAAGTCATCTTCATTTCCCATTACCCACCGTTGAGATGTTTTCCAATTGGTTTGCACAATTTGACATTCCTTTACATGACGAAGCCACGAATAAAATAGGCTTTCTCCCATTTCAATTTTCATACTAGCCCTCTTTCTTTTCCTCTTGAAAAATCGTAGAATTTTGCAAATAAGTATTGGGGTATTTCTGGAGCAACTGCCACAGATATGCCAAAACCTTGTCTTTCTCGGTTTTTTCTTGCTGATACTCTCCTAATAACGTGAGAAAAAGAGCTTTTTCTTCTGCTTGTGCAAGTTTTTTAAAATATCCCCATATATGCTGCAAGGCATTTACCACTTCTTTTCTATTTTCCGGAAGATTTTTCGCCCTATCAATCATTGCTTTTAATGTTTCTTTGGAAATATCCTCTCCTTTTAGATATTCCCGAATTTCTTTATAAATTAGCTGTGATTTACTGAGCACCAAATACTTTTCTTCTGCCCAAAGGAGCTCACAATATAATCGCTCTTTCTTATTCAATGAATTTCTTCCTTTCTATGCAAGACATTGGAATCGACATTGATTTTTCTTCTATGTATAAATTATACACCAAACCGTCCTAAGAGCAATCCTTTTTTCCTTTTGCTCTGCTTTTGAGCAAAAAAATCCCACGACTACACTGTAATCGTGGGGTTTTACTTATTCAAACTTGCTTGCTTCAATAATCTTGCGCATGGCTGCCAAGTTGTCCTCCGGATTTTCCTCCTCTGTAGAAAGATGGAAGAAAGAATAGGTGGCACCTTTTACACTACCGACATAGCCGGTAATCTTGGTTCCTAGGGCCTTGCCCGGAAGAGCAGCGGTATACTGCACACCATTGATTTCAACATCCTCACCAACCGTACATTGCAGCATGGTAATAAAGGCTTTAATCAAATCCTCGTTCCCGCCGTTGCCTTGTAAGGCTGTGCGTTCAAAATCGGAACGCTGAAACATAAACGCATCTTTTTGATTGGAATTTGATTTGTAGACAATGGTATACTCTTTTTCATCTCCTTGATTGCTAATCTCCTGCCAGCCCTTTGGAACCGCAAGAGTAATGTCCTTTAGCTTAACACTGTCGAAGTCTTCCGATAAATTGCCTTTTTCCGGATTTAAAGAGGAATTGTTCTCATTTTCGACACTTTCATCAAAGGCATTATTGATTGCTGCCTCATTCTTGCTTACCGTATTTAAAATGTCAATCAAAACATTTTTGTATTCCTCTCTTTGATTTTCCATTCCCAGCGGTAATACCATGGCAAACGCCTGCAATACTCCTTTATCGAAAGTATAGAAAATCAGCATATCCATTATATTGGAAAGTTTTTCGGCAATACCGTATTGAAATTGGATACCATTGTGTTCTTCGGCTCCCAATCTTACGGCATCGGAATTGGCAAAAATCCCATCCCATTCTGCATCGGTAAGAGAATGAAGATTTGCATCGGTTAGTTCAAATTGATACATAAAAAAGGGCATCTCACCCACTTTATTGAAGTAGTAATAAGTGGTATCGTCCTTCTTTGCCAAAGAATTGCTGGCATATATCCAGTTTTGGGCAACTTTCATGGTAGCAAATCTGCCTTGAAACTCCTTATCCAAAACGTATTTTCCGGATGTTTGCTCCTTTTCCTTGGAAGCATTTTCTTTTTTCTTCTTCCCTAATTTAGACTCCGATTTTTTTTCTTCGTTTTCCGCTTTGTCTGCTTTGTCTTCCTTTGTTTCGGTGGTACTTACTTCTGTCTTGGTCTCATTTTTTTTGCTGCTGTCATCGCCGCCACAAGACGCTAAAATAATGGTCATTGCCAATATCAAAGCTAAAAATTTCTTCATACACTATACTCCCTTAATATTTTGATTCTTTTCATTTAAAAACGAAAAATGATTTTTACCTTAACCAAACTAACATATCCTATGTTTGATGTCAAGTATTCTTCTCTTATGCTTCCTTACTCAGCATAAAATAAAGACTCTTTACCAAAGTACCGGTCGCTTTTTCTTTTAAGTAGCCATGTTCTTTGGAAATATATGCCGTTCCGGCAATATCAATATGAATCCAAGGAATGTCCTCTTTTGCAAGGAAAGAGCCGACAAAAAGACCTGCCGTCATCACTCCGCCTTGTCTGCCGCCGCTATTCTTTATGTCTGCTACTTTCGATTCATTCATTTTCTTGTAGTAGTCGATACTTGGCATCTCCCAAACCAGTTCACCTGCTCTGCCGTTTGCCTTTTCCAGCTCTGCAAAAAAGGCATCGTCATTGGTCACCGAACCGCTCACTTGCTCGCCAAAGGCTACCACACAAGCACCGGTCAAGGTTGCAAGATCAATCAGCTTAGTCGCTCCTAAATTGTTGGTGGCATAATAAACTGCATCGGCAAGAGTCAATCTGCCTTCGGCATCGGTATTGATGATTTCAATCGTCTTGCCGCTCATGGAGCCGATAATATCCCCATTGCGGTAGCCATCACCGGAAATCATATTTTCACAGGAAGCAACCACTGCTACCACATTGACTTTCGCCTTCAGACTTGCCAAAGCATGCATGGTACCGATTACCGTACCGGCACCGCCCATATCAGTATGCATCTCTACCATACTGGTAGCCGGTTTGATGGCATATCCGCCACTGTCATAGGTGATACCTTTGCCGACCAGTCCGATTAACTCCTCCGACTCCGGATTGTTTTTATATTCCATTACAATCAGTTTCGGCTCTTTAACACTGGCTCTGGCAACATTTAAAAATGCTTCCATTCCCAGTTCTTCGATTTCTTTTTTTCCGTAAACAGTAACCTTGACCCCTACTTCTTCCAGTTTTTCTTTGGCGGTCTTAGCTAATGTTTCCGGATAAATGAAGTTGGCCGGTTGGTTGACTAAATCTCTGGCAAGGAAAATACCCTCAATCAGCTTTTGCGCTTCATTGATACCTTTTTCCGCTCTGTGCTCTTTGCCCTCTTGCGGAATGTAATTGACCGTTAACTCACCGTACTCGGTTTTTTTGCTCTTATGTGCATCGTATTTATAAGTCGCATGCAGCATACCCTCTGCAATCGCCGAAGCAATCCGGTAATTACATAAGTTGTTGAGTTTTGGAATATTCAGCTCCACTTCTTCCACTTTATTGGCAAGCAAAGTCTTTGCCACTTTATAAAAGGTCTTTCTAAGTAATTCAAAATCAATTTCTTCTTCTTTTCCAAGCCCGATAAAAAGTTTTGCACTCAAGTCCGTACCCAGTACAAAATGCACCTCTTCGGCCTTTCCGGAAAACAGCTCTTTTTCTTTTAAATAAGAAAGAAACTCTCCATTTACCTTATCTTCAAATACCAATTCGGCTACTAAGCCACCTTTTTTTGCAATATTAAATTTCATAATTCCTCCTGTGTCATCTATGTTTTTTGTGCTAACTCACAGCAAATAGTCTTTTTGTGAGTCTTTCGCCCACATGGGGCAATAATAAATTTTTGCACAGATTTCATTATACTCCTTTTTGAATGAAAAGAAAAGAGGGGAGATTCCGTAGATGATTGTTTAACGGGAAAAATTCAGCTTTTGCAGCTTTTTTGTATTTGATAGAGATGGGATAGGGGATAAAGGCTAGATTGCTTAAGGGCAAGGTAAACATGATAAAAACACACCATAATAGCCACAATCGGCAGTAGCCTTAAAAAGTCTAAATTCCTCAAAGGTAAGATATAACTTAATTATCCACCAACAGCACAAGAGATTCTAGTCAAACGTCTCCATTCCTCAAAGGTAAGATATAACCAAAAAAGAGGGTGTTATGATGAACACTAAGAAAATTGTAGCGATGGTGTGTCTAAATTCCTCAAAGGTAAGATATAACCGGCGCTTACATGTCTGGCGGCGTTACGGTGCTGATTTTTGGCATCATGTCTAAATTCCTCAAAGGTAAGATATAACGTTTTGTCTTCGGCGTGAATGCTGGGTATTTTCACAGGTCTAAATTCCTCAAAGGTAAGATATAACCAAGTCTGCCAATAATGCTGACACGACATCATTAAAGGTTATGTCTAAATTCCTCAAAGGTAAGATATAACATACATCATCTTTGACCACAAAGACCTTCCAGTATTCAGTCTAAATTCCTCAAAGGTAAGATATAACGGAATCAAAGCTAAAAAGACTAAAAATGAGAAAGGATGTGACGCAGAAAAAGTCTAAATTCCTCAAAGGTAAGATATAACCAATCACAACCTGCAATTAGACTACCTGAGCGAATACATCAGTCTAAATTCCTCAAAGGTAAGATATAACTATTGAAAATAAAAACAAACTCACATAGCGGTTCCATAAAAGTCTAAATTCCTCAAAGGTAAGATATAACAACATGGCCAGAAAATAGAGGTTTTGTTAGTTTTAGAGCATTGTCTAAATTCCTCAAAGGTAAGATATAACACAGCCGGAAAAGCCGCAGCCGAAGCCACAACCGAAAGTCTAAATTCCTCAAAGGTAAGATATAACCTAGTTGTCATTTCTAGCAACTGACGAGGTTCTAAGAACCAAAGGTCTAAATTCCTCAAAGGTAAGATATAACTAAAGACTCTTTATATCAATCAAGGTGCTTAGGAGGAATGTCTAAATTCCTCAAAGGTAAGATATAACATCTTAGTCGGAAGCTTTATACTTGTACCAAAAGCTGTTAAGCTGGCTTATGTCTAAATTCCTCAAAGGTAAGATATAACGATGTTTTTAAGTCTGTCGACGGAGAGAATAATACTGACGCCCCGGTGGTCATGTCTAAATTCCTCAAAGGTAAGATATAACAAAAATATAAGAATAGAGTCGTTGAAGAAGCTTACAGAGTCTAAATTCCTCAAAGGTAAGATATAACCGTAATGTTCGCAACGACAGACATTCTAGCGATAAATAAGTCTAAATTCCTCAAAGGTAAGATATAACAACTGTATTTCTGCGGTTTTCTTGGTTGATTATAGCATTTTTTTGTTCTTTCGACAAGAATTTCTTCCTAAAAGTCGGTCGAGCTTTTTTTCGCTGTCTTTGCAAAGCCGCACTAAATAAGCATTTTTCTATTTTGCATTTTTTAGCAAATCCTCGACCGACTTTTAGCACAAAAAACTGCCAAAACCTCCTTTATTTCCGCTTTATTTTGTATAAATATCCTCATATACAGAGTTTATTCTTTTAGTTTTTTGCTATACTTCGGCCTTTTTCTTCAATTTATTTATAAAAATCCTCGACCGACTTTTTTAGCTTTTGAGACAAAAGTCTGGTCAAAAAACGCTCCCTCACATTCCACTTGGAAATGGTTCTTTCTAAAAGTCGGTCGAGTTTTTTGGACTTTTTAAAATCCGCTCCCCTTGATACAACACATTCTCTTCTCAAATAATGCTGTCATGGGCTTCCAATCTTCCAATTTGATATTTCTCGGTAAATTTTACCGTATCCAATCGGTATATGCAGACAGCATCTGTCTCTGCCTGTATCACATTATCAATCTCCGACTTTAGGTGCTCCAATTTCTTCTCGGTCAAAAACCCTTCAAACACAGATTTTTGTACATGTACCAAGTATTTTCTGCAAATCTTCATCACCTTTGCAACACGCTTTTTATTGATATCATAGGTCAATATGACAAACAATGCCTCCCTCCAATCTTAGTAATCTACTAAGTCTTTCAGTTCTGCCAATTGCCGGCTGTCCACTTTGTTATTAGTATCTTGACAGGCTAAGATTTTTTGACTAATTTGCGATACAAGAGCTTCGGTGCATTTTATATTTTCCGTCATTTCCACGCTATTTAAATTCAGGCTTTGGAATTCCTTGGCCAACCTTTGTACCTCGCTTTTTACCGCTTGACTTTCTTGGCAAAGTTTCCGGTAATAATCATTAAAACGTTCTTTTCTTGCTGACCAGACAGAGAAACGACATGCCCAAATGACCAGGCCGATGATACGTAAATTTACGACCGACTTTTGATTTATTGGAGGATTACTTCAACTAATCCATAAGGTAGCAACGTATTTTCGTCTATATAAAATCCGTTCTGGATTTCCTTTTTAGAATCTTCCTTTACTCCTTTGGATAAACTGGCCAAAATGCCCTTATATCCACCTAAAAAAATCATATTTTTCTTGCTACTCAACTGCATTTGAAGATTGAAAATTATTTTTTCAAGCTTTGGCATATAATCATCCTTTTCCGTTTCCTTTAAATTCCCGCTTTTTATCCAGGATGAAATCTTATTTTTTCGGATTTCCGCTTCCAACATATAATTTCGCAACTTTTCTCTTGTTTTTTCAAAGCTTTGATTTAACTTCCCTTTTACGAATTCTTCCGACTCTCTTTGCAGAATTTCAACTTCAAATTCATTATGGTTATCCAGCATTTCAATTGCTATCGCCGGAAAGAACGTGCTAAATTTCGGTGTTTTAAATTCAATCACTTGCTCATTATTTCCTTTATTTTCATTGAGTGCTTGTTCTTTTTTCTCTTGATATAAATATTGAAATTTATACAAATTTCTTAGCTTTATCCTATCGCCCTCAATCCTTATATCACTAAATAAAACTTTACTTCGATCCGCACTCTCTTTTTTATCACTTAGTTCCCCCAGCAATGCACCCTTTAAGGAAGAAGCTGGAATATAATACTCTTTTACATGTGAAAATGGGAGAGAAGACTTTAAACCCCTATCCTCATAACTATAAAAAGGATATATCATATTAATGTTTTTACCCTTTTCTTCAAGCTGAAAAGTGATACCACTATCTCCTGCAAATTTCCCAAAATCAATTCCTTTATATAATGCTTTTTCCATTCTGGCGGATAAAATCACAGATGAAATCGGTTTAAATTTAAGTTTCATTTGCTACCTCCAATTCTACAAAATAAGAGTTCCCAAAAATTATTGCGTTTTTATATAAAGGATTATATTTACTATTATCAATGCTAAGCCCTACTTGAGAAATATCCGTGATACCTTCTTTGAGATTAATGACACTTCCCGCTGTTACAAAACTTATAAATTTGGAAACCTCATTTTCTATTTCAAAAGGCTTTCTGTCAGAAGTGTGGATTTCAAGTATTGACCGCTCTATATCAATTTTGTCAAATTGAGGTAGTAAAACACCTAAATTTAAATAAATTCCTTTTGAACATCCCGTTTTTTCGCTGCTTTCATCATTTTTGCAGACAGCATCTATACTATATTTATTGAATCCTGAACTAGCCTTTACTCCTAAAAAACATGGAATTTCATTATTTTTAAGCCCTTCCTTCATCTTTTCCATAGTATTTGCGATTAAACTGCCTTCCTCGACTTGAACCCAAAAACTAAACTCCTTTTGTATTTTTCCGTTTTTATCCTCAAAAGTTAAAATCGGTAATGAATACAGGGAATTGGGTATCCCAGGTATCTGTATCGTTTCACTTACTAGTCCAGCCTTTTGAATAAAACTTTGTTCTTGCTTTAAGTAATTTCGTTTTTCCAAATCTTTTACTTTAATTTCTTGGCCTTTTTCTGCTAAATCTAAGATTTCCTTTAAATCCGTTTTCTCAATAAACTGCATTTTTTTAAGAGTTTCGTAAATTCCCTTTATGGACAAGTCATAGATAGAATCCGCAATACTGTTATACTCTTTTTTCCCTTCTATTATTTTAGATTTCAGCCCTTGAATTTCCTTTTCCGTTCTCTGCTCTTTGTTTTGCCCTTTTCTCTCGTCTTCTTTGCTGTTTTGCTTCTTCTCCAGCTCTCGAATGAGCTCATCCACCTTCGCTTTAACCTCTAGTTGATTTTGTTCTAAAGTTCCAATTTTTTCTCGATTTTTAGCCAAGCTCTTCTCCAACTTGCAAAAAATATATTCTTTGGGTATTGGATAATATCCGCTCGGAATCAAGCTGGAAATCATACATTTTTGTTGTTTCTCTTTTACTTTTTCTACAAAATCGCTGATGTCCTCTTCCGAAAAAAACTGTTTTGATTGATATATTAAAAATCCGAAAAGTCTTTGTGAATCAGGCAAATTTGTCATTTCACCCATCTTTTTCAATTTTACTTCGTATGTAAGCATTGATTTCCCTTCCTATTCGAAATTTCCACTTGAATTTGCCCATATCCTCTAGATTTCGAATTTCCAATCCTATAAAACCCGAAATTAAATTCTTCCACAGCTGTTTCCAATTCCTCTTTTACTTTTAATTCCATATTTTTCAGCTCCTCACTATGATTCTGAAAAAAGAAATTTTGAAAGCAAATATTTCCTTCAAACTCTACTCCGGGTTTTACGACTCGATAGGTTCTCGGCTTGCTTAGTATCTCACCATTTTCTTCTTCCAACTTATTTTTGGTTTCGATTAAAAAATAATCCTTTTCCTCCTTTTCATTGGCTTGGCAAACCCGAAAGTCAGAAAAAAACAATCTCGGCAGCCCATTTATGCCTTCCATTCCGAAAATATACTCCGCCTTGGGATTTTCAATATATGTCTCCAACTTTGAAATCATTATATCTAATTTATCCGGTTTATTCGGCATAAGTCCATCGGCATTCTTTTCATCGGCTTCTTCAGCTTGAAGAATGGTATATTTATCCTTAACTTTTATAAGCAGCGATTTTACGTACTCTTTTGTCTCTTTCATCTTTGTTGAGTCTTTTTCGATATCCCTGACAATATTACGTAAAACACCCTTAAAAGCTGAGCCATGTATTATCGGTTTTTTATTTTCATCCATTGTTGTTGCTTGATCCACTCCCCCTACGGAAAAACTGTCTGTTTGGCTTCCCATCATACAATTGGAAACGGTCGTTATTTTTACTTTTATCTCAAACATAATCTCTCTCCTTTATTATTTTTTTCACTTTCAAAGATTATTAAATAGCTCTCCCAGTACTTTCATTCCATCATTCAACACACCGTCTTTTGAGTTCCGTTTCTCAACATGTTTCCTCCCTTTATCAGAAACTGATTTTTTGCCTTGTTTTTTGTTTTGACTCGCTTTTTCTTTTTCGTTCTTTTCCACCGTCTTTAATATTATTCTCTGCTCGTTATAATAAAATGCCAAGATTAATATATCCAGCCATCGAATCCCACTTTTTCCCTCCTGATATAAGTTCTTAAATTCCTTCATATTAAAAGAGATTCGGTGCGGATTCTCTATGACTTCTGTCGTCTCCTGTGAAGGTTCATCATCATTTTTTGTTTTTTGCTGTATGACATTATTATAATTTTCAAACAAAGAACATACTTGCCCTGCTTTTCCATTTTCTATTAAAGTTTTTGCCCGAAAAAAGACTGATGGTTGAAAATCAACAGCACAGTATAACCGTTTCCTTTTCGGATTTTCCGTATCATTCTCATCCTGCTTTTGCTCGACTTTTATAAATAATTTGACTAATTTGTCCTCCTTTTGCTCTTGCAAATTTGTTTTTTTCTTATTATTCATGCTGTTTAGCAGGTAGTTTAACGGTTTATGAAACATAACCGAACGGATTCTTCGCAATTGGTCTGCCGTATTCTTAGCCTTTATATATTGATATTCCACCTCTGCAACAGGCTCACTGTATCTTTCTCTCAAAAACAGCAATACCAGTTTTATTTTAGGAATCAGAATACTGTCTATTTTTGTCAAATCAAAATCTTTCTCTACTTTTCCTTGTTTCTCATCTTTTTCTTCCACTAATTGAGACATCCAGTAGTATTTAAAATACAGTTCCTCATTGCTTAGTTGCCCTTTTCGCAAATCTGGTTTTAAAAAATACAAGGCATATAAAAGCTGCTGTTTTTTATCTTTTTCTATTTCTATATTAATCAACAAATTATGTAGCGCTGTACTAGAAAAGACATTTCTGGCGAGCATATCTTTTAGTTCTTCCACTTCTTTTACAAATCTATAAAAACCATCACTTTCTCCCAAACCTAAGTTCTTTTTATAAATATGAAAGGAGTTACCTGACATCGAAATACCTACGAGAGCTTCCATCGCTTTTTGAGTCTTCATGGTTATTTTGGCCCTACTCAATTCTTTTTCCACGGATTGTCGATAATATCGAATCGGCTGATGATTGTCGACAAATACAACCCCAACTGCCAAAGTCAATTCAATAGTATCTTCGTCCTTTGTCAGTTTCTTTATCTCTCCATTGATATCATCTATCATACTGCGTAATACTTTTATCGAATCCATTACGCTGTCAATCCTTGTTGCATAGAAAATATCATCTCCCATAATATAAAATGGCAATATTTTTCTCGATAAATTCGAATCTTTGTGTTCTTCTTTTTCACTTTGAGATTCCTTGATATATTTCGAAAAATTTTCAATCGATATTTTATTCTCCAGTATACGACTAATTTTTGCGTACACTTCATAACAATGTAAATCGGACATTATTTTCCCCAAATGATTGACATCTGCCTTTACAATTGCAATTTTACCGGATGTGCTGTCCGAATCATGTTTTTCATCCAATACTACTAGCTCTTCCATATTGGCTACAAAGGCATCCTCCCAGGGCTTGCCATTTGATTCTCTTTTATATGCTTCTTCTGGCTTCTCTTTCACCTCAATAAAGCTAAAAAGTGATTCTTGGCTTTCGCACAGAATCTTTGCTTTATGTTGGTTTTTTTTGAGTTCCGATTCTGCTTTGCGTAATGTTTCGAGATTGGAATTACATTCTTCAAAAACAACATATCTTAAAAAGATATGCCCCTGATATTTCTTATAAATCTTATTAAATAAATTCCGACACTTTCCTTTTATTTCATCTTCCGAAAGCTTCGAGCGAAAAACCGTCTTTCCCGAAATCCACAAAATAGTATCCATCTCTTTTTTTTCCGTTGATATTGAAACACTAAATTCGTTTTTTATTTCTTCCAAAATATCATCTGCCACTTGATTAGATGCTCCTATGACATCTTTCAAAGTTTTCTCATCCTTTTTGCTGTTATCAATTCTCTGAAAAATATATCTCTGGATTTTTTCAACGGCAATTACTACGATATTATCCATTACACCCTCTTTTCTGCGTATTATCTTGGAATTACTTTGCACACGCCCTCTATGGAAAACATTAAAAAGCTACTCTCTTACTCTGTTTCGTGGAATGGCAACATGGCGGTCGGATAATACGAACCATTTCTTTCCCTTAGAAAATCATGTTCATATAATTGCACTTTGCCAAATGATAAAGAATTTCTTGCCAGAATAAATACTATTGCATTCGGACATGCCATGAAAATGTGTAAAACACCTCTTTTTTCATTTCCGTTTCTTTTATCAATTTGATTTTTTATTTGATTCGCCAATTGCCATGCATGGTTGCCATCTATGACACTGGATGAATCTGTTGTCTCCAGCTTATAATTCAGGATTTTTCCGACCTTTATTTGCTCTTTCTCCAAATATTCTTTCACATCATTGAAAATATCTCTCGAAAACCCGATAGCCACAGCAACATCTGTTTCTTTATCATTAACAAGCGACTCATTGCATATTGCTTCAGGATAGTTTTTTTCTTCCACCTTTTTCTCCCATACCGTTAATCCCTGTTCCGTTCGTTGTATCGGATCAATCTTTCTTGCCGTTTTCATGTCCAAAAGTCTTCCTGACATAAACGCAATGGTCGGACTGGCATCCAAAAGAATTTGATAGTCTTTCTTCTCCGAGCAGCGATCCTCTATAAATTGCTTTAACAAAGGATAAATCGTTTTATCCCATTGACTGTCCGCTTTTAAGAATCTATTATCAAAATATTGTTCTAATTTTAGAATATTCCTCTCTTCCGCAAAATCGTGGTCCGAATTTCTATCATAACTTCTAATAATTAATTTCCTTGTATCTTTTTGAGGGATATAGAGCTTTTCTTTTTTCAACTCTTGCTCTAAACAATCCTTAGTAAAATAAATTTTACCAACCTGAGCTAATCTTTGCAACAGCTGACAATAGGGATTTAAATAGCTACTTCCTGGAAGTGTCTGTAACCCTTGGGCATACAATTGCTGATTTAAGTATTCCGTTAATTGTGAAACTCCTTCCCGGCTCGTCCTTATTTTTACTTGTTTCAAAATAGCCTTTAATTCCTCTTGTGAAAGATTTAAGGCCTTTTGAAGTTTTGTTCTGATTTTCCCCATTCGGGATCTATCTGTCGTATTATCAAATAATTTTTCTAAAGAAATTGCTCCATCAACATTACTTACCAGCTCATACAAAGCATCATTTTGGTTAATGTCCCGAATAGAATATATGGTAAAAACGCTGTTCGCAAATTCATCTCCAAGTTTTCGATATGCGCGAACAACATTATCCAACAAAGAATTATGTGGCGCATTAATAAAGGAAGGACTTACTAAGTTATCAATTGTAAAGAAGTCCTCTTTTCTCATATGAAATTTCACTTGTATATACTCTGTCTTAATTTCTGAATCTCGAAACTTTTGCGGTTTGGAGTACATAATTACGATGTCATCAAATGACTTTACCTTGTCGTACTCAAATCCAATCTTTTCTATTTCACTTTGATTGTTAAGCATCATAAGTGCATATTTCCAAAAAACAAGTTGTTGATACTCATCGCCATACTGTCTTGCGCTATTTGGACTCGCCATTTTTCCCTCCTTTATTGCTCTTTTTCTCTATTTCTCTTCTCCGGTTTTTCCTCAAACATACCAAACCCTTGTGCATTCTTACTTCCCAGGCCGACATTGTAAAGGAAGTCTAAATATTCCGGCTTGCCTTTTAATTTGTAGACACCTTTCCAGCCGGTGATAAAAAAATCCTTGTATTTTGTCACTACTTTATCCCTATCAGAGGCTGCCACCAACTCAATGGAAAATTCTCCTTCCGGTTGATGGCAAAAGGCCATATATTTTCTTTGGAAATTTTGCACAATCAGTTCCATAAACTCTTTATCTTCCGGTCGATAGAATATCGTACAAGATTTTTCCTTCTCTGTATGATGTGCCACCATGGGAGTCATCATATATACTGTCATTTCCTCTTTGGTGATTTTTTTATCCACGCGGGATATCTCTGACGGAAGCAAATGGTAGTCGCCAAGCTGAAAACCCTTTTCGTTGAGCCAGTTATATATTCGCTCTATCATTTGCTTCTCAATACTGCGAATTTCCAGCTCGACTTCTCCCTCGAAGATAATGGTATTCTTTTCCACTTTGTAATTGCCCTTTAAATAACTAAAGGTAAACAACTTGAAATCTAAATTTCCATTCTTGTATCCCTTTTCATGCAATTCAGCAAATAAACTGTCGCCCTCCAAGCACTTATAAATAGCGGCTTGAATCCATCTTTGGTAATTAATCGGCAATTTTAGTTTGTCCTGTAAATCAAATTTTACAATTAGCTTCATTCTATCTCCCTATTTTGGTCTCATTTTTCATTTCCATCTTCTATTTACATTTTCTTTTTCTCATTGTAATCTATTTTTTACTTTTTTTCTAGTATTTTTTTATATTTTTTCATTATTCTATTCCCTCAAATCCACCACTCTATCTGCAATTTTCTCCGCTAGATGTTTGTTGTGGGTAATGGCAATCTCTAAATTGCGCTGATTTCAAACCTCCATTGAAACCTTACCTCCTAAAACTATGAATAATTCTAAAAAACAGTACATCAAAATTATACATTTATTCATAAAATAAAACCTGTAAACACTCTTTTTCGTGAGTGTCCGACAGGTTTTTTCTTTCTTTTATAGAAATTAAATATGAAATTATACTCTTTTTTGTGAGAAAAGAGGGGAGATTCCCCTACTTTTCATATAGCAAACAAGCAACTCTATGCTCTACTCCTTCTTTTTGCACTTTTCGCAGGGTAGGTACTGTTTTTTTACATTCCTCTTTGCACATTGGACATCTGGGATGGAAAGGACATCCTGATGGCGGATTGACCGGGCTTGGAACATCTCCTTGCAAAGGGATTCTTTTTCTTCTTTGCCGGATATCTGCAATTGGAATGGCACTGAGAAGAGCCTGCGTATACGGATGTAGAGTATTTGTAAAAAGTTCTTCCGTGTCGGCAATTTCAACGATATGCCCAAGATACATTACCGCAATTCTATCGGCAATATATTCTACCACCGAAAGATTGTGGGTAATGAACATATAGGTCAAAGAATATTCTTTTTTCAGTTCCATCAAAAGATTCAGAACTTGAGCCTGAATAGATACGTCCAGTGCAGACACCGCTTCATCACAAACAATAAATTCCGGTGATACGGAAAGTGCTCTGGCAATGCCGATTCTTTGCCTTTGACCACCGGAAAGTTCACTCGGATAGCGCTCACCAAACTGCTCCGGAAGGTTCACCTGCAACAAAAGCTCTTCAATTTTCTTTTTTCGTTCAGCCGCATTTAGCTTGGTAAAACGTTTGAGCGGCTCCTGCATCGAACCTGCAATGGTAAATGCAGGGTTCAAAGAAGAATAGGGATCCTGAAAGATAATTTGAATTTTATCTCTGATTTGATCCATTTCTTTTTTGGGTAGGGTAGTCAGATTCTTTTCTTCTCCTTCCAAATTATAGAGCACATCTCCAGAATACGCTTTAATAAGCCGGATAATTGTTTTTCCCAAGGTCGTCTTGCCACAACCGGATTCACCCACTACCCCCAGAACTTCCCCTTTATAAATATCCAAATCAATTCCGTCTACTGCCTTGACATGTCCGACTGTCTTTCGAAACACACCTTTTTTTATGGGGTACCAAGTTTTTAGATTCCTTACTTTAATCAAAACTTCTTTATTGTTCGTCATCTTTTCTCTCCCCCTCCATCAACGGATAAAAACATCTAACATGATGTGTCCCGCCGATACTACTTTCTTCCGGCATTGACCTGGTACATCTTTCATCAGCATATCTGCATCTGGGCGCAAATTGGCAACCGGCAGGTCGATTATACGGGTCGGGTGTCGACCCCTTAATTGCTCTTAATACCTGATTCTTTCCCTTGCCAAGTATCGGAATGGAATCCAAAAGAGCTTTGGTATAGGGATGTTTCGGTCTAGTCAGAACCTCTTCTGCACTACCTCTTTCAATGATATTACCCATATACATCACTGCCACATCATCCGCCAGCTCAGCTACGACACCCATATCATGAGTAATCAACAATATGGCTGTGTCATTTTCGACTTTCAATTTATTAATCAATTCAAAAATTTGTGCCTGAATCGTCACATCGAGTGCGGTAGTCGGTTCATCTGCAATCAACACATTCGGACTACAACTCATGGCCATAGCTATCATGGCTCTTTGACACATACCTCCGGAAAATTGATGTGGATATTCTTTCACTCTCTGCTCCGGAAGAGGAATCCCCATATCTTTAAGTAAATCCACCGCTTTATTCATGGCTTCTTCTTTACTCTTAGCTTCTCCATGCTGAAGCAGCATTTCTGAAATCTGATATCCAACCGTAAAGACAGGATTGAGCGCTGTCATCGGATCCTGGAATATCATGCTGATTCTTTTTCCACGTAAATCTCGCATTTTAGAACCGTTTCTTTTCAGCTTATCAATACGGATAGTCTCCTTTTCGTGCGTAAACTCAATCTTGCCCTGTTCAATTCTGGAAAGCTCCGGTAAAAGCCCCATAACACTGTTGGCTGTGACAGACTTTCCACAACCGGACTCTCCGACAATACATAGTATTTTCCCTTTTTTCAGTTCAAAGGATACTCCTCTGAGTACTTTATTACAACGATTATTATTGTAAAAATAGACATTTAAATCTTCTACTTTGACCACTACATTATTATCCATGATGCCCTCCTTAACCGATTTGTGTAGGATCGCTGGCATCTCTGAGCCCGTCGCCTATAAAATTGATACTGATGATAAATAATGTAACCACGGTTCCCGTCGTAAGCCATATCCACCAAGCTTCTTTCAAAATCGTCAAATCTTGAGCCACATTCAAAATATTACCCCAAGTAGCAATTTCCATCGGAACTCCCAAGCCCAAAAAGCTTAGAGAAGCTTCCTGTAAGATAAACATTGCCGTGGAAAGGGTAATATTGACAAAAGTAGGCCCCAATGCATTCGGCAAAATATGCACAAAGGCAATGCGCATACTGCCGACACCAAAAGCCTTTAATGCCTGAACATATTCCTGCTCTCGAATCGAAAGCACCTGTGACCTTGCCATCCGGTACATAGACGGCCAACCGGTAAGCGAAAAAATAAATATCAAATTCCAAAGGCTTTGACCTGTAATGGTCACTAAAATCAAAACCAAGATAATCTGTGGAAAAGACATCAGTATTTCCGAAATTTTCATAACAAATCCATCAAGTTTGCCTCCGATATAGCCAACCGACATTCCAAGAGATACTCCAATCAATGTCGCAATAATGGCACTACCAAAACCAACCCCTATCGAAATTCTGCCACCATACAAAATCCTGGTAAAAATATCTCTCCCTAATTTATCCGTACCAAAAATATGCTTTGCTGACGGCCCTTTTAGTATATTGAGCAAATCTGCCTTCGTGTCGCTATAAGGTGTAAATAAGGGAGCAAACACACACATGAATAAAATAATAAAAAAGATAATAAAGCCAACCACTGACAGCTTATTGGAAAAAATCTTGCGCAATATTCTGTTTTTAATGCCTCTTTTTTGAATACCGGAATTTTCTCTTTGCAGGATTTTATCCATTTTTTTGTCTAATAATCTTGCCATATTTCACCCCACTAACTCAGTTTGATTCTAGGATCCAATGCTGCTGTTACGACATCCACAATAATACTGGAAATCAATACTAAAAGCACGCTGAAAAAGCCTATAATCATTACCACCGGAATATTTTGTGACCTGACTGCCTTGACAAAAAGTGTGCCGATTCCCGGCCATTGAAAAACCTCTTCCACTACCACCGCACCACCAATCAACATCGGCAAACGAAAGCCTATGAGTACTACTACAGGCGTAAGTGCAGCTCGTAATCCATGTAAGAGATTGACTTTCCATTCCGGAATTCCCTTGGAACGTGCTGTTTTCATGTAATCTCTCCCCATAGAATCTAACATACTGCTTCTGGAATAGCGCATTACACCGGCTGTCATAGAAAAACCTAATACCAAAGCCGGCATAATTAAATACGGAAGGCGCTCCAAAAAACTTTGTCCCATATGTGCCATTCTACCTCCAACGGGTAGTACATTCCAGTTGAGAGCAAAGGCATTAATGCAAATCAGGCCAAGCAGAAATTGTGGAATGGCAACACCAATCATGCCGCTTACACTTAGGATATAATCTAATGGCCCTCCCTTTTTTATTGCACTCATCACACCTAAAAACACCCCCAGAAGCGAAGACACCAAAAGGGCTGCAACGGTCAGTTCCAACGTGGCCGGCAAATGATTTTTCATTAATTCGGCAACCGGTACACCACTGGCCAACGAATAACCGAAATTACCTTGTATCATTCCGCCCATCCACTTAAAATATCGAATTACAAATGGATCATTAAGTCCCAAAGAATCTCTGATTTCATTTAATTGCTCCGCCGAAAGGGTAGATAATGCATCCGGTGGAATCATATAGTCAATCGCATCTCCGGGCATCAAATCCATTCCCAAATAAATCAAAAAACTAATGGCAAGGAGCATTGGTATTAAAAGCAGTATTTTTCTTAATGTATAGGTTCCCATAGCATCTCCTTACTGCAAAAAAACTATCACCTCCAAGCGGAAGAGCGATAGTCTTTCTGCATACTATAATCTGTTTCGCTTGTAGATGTGCAACTATTTAATATTCGGTTCATGTGGGAACTGATTCATGTAGAAACATCTGGTATAGCGAATATTCGCTTGTTGCACCTGCATTCCCTCTAATTTCCCTATAGCTTTTGCATCTTCTGTTGACTTACTCCAAGCATAGTCTATTTTACCTGCACTCGCATTTTTTACAAGGTTCGAGTCATTTTCTGTACTTGCAAACATATAAATTTTTTCAATATTGCCATTTCCTTTTTTATAGTATCCATCCCAACGTTTCAATGTGCAGTAGTTGTTGAGTACCACCTCATCCACTGCAAAAGGACCGGTTCCAATCGGCTTTTGCCAGAATTTATCTTGTTGTAGCGTTGCCGGATCAGCGTCTTTTAAAGCATGCTTTGGTAAGATTGGCCATTGTGAGAACACCGGCAGTGCATTGGCCGCTACTTGGCTGAATTTTACGGTAACTTTATTGCCATCAATCATTACTCCGCTTAAAGAATCGGTCTTACCGCTTATAAAATCTTCCGCTCCTTCAATTGCTTTAAATACATCAGAGGCTACGGCATTGACAGCAGGGGTTTTGAGCATTAATTCACAAGTGAACTTGACATCCTCTGCGGTAAAAGCTTCTCCATCATGCCACTTCACATCATTTCTCAGCACAAATTCAATGGATTTGGAATCTGCCGATAACTGATAGGACTCTGCCAGCATTCCTTCCGTTGGGTTTAGGCTTTCATCTGCATTAATCAATTTATCAAAAAGAATTTCCGTATTCAGCAACAAGCCCGGATTAATCATCGGATGCCAGAAAAACTCTTGCGGCCCACCATTCGTATAAAGTGTTTTATCGGCTCTTGTCGTTTTCCAATCCAATATTTTTTTGTCATAGCTAAATTGGTCATTGCCCGGTTTACTTCCTGCCATGTCAATTTTATCACTGGTATAAATGAAACATATTTGATGATAAAGCGGCATAAACAAAGCATTTTCGGCAATGTAATGTTGAATTTCCTTATAGGTCTTCTTTTGCACTTCCGTGTCCATAGTGGAATTTGCCTGAACAATCAATTCATCTAACTTTTCTTGTTTCGGAACGGATGAGTTGTTGCTGGCAGATGAAGAAAAGCGATTGTAAAATTCACTTTCTGTTAGTGCTGCTACAGCGGCATAGGCCATATCCCACTTCACGGTAGACGGCCCATTGACTCGATCATCCGGTACTGTCCAAAGTTGTGCTCCCAGGTCACCTTCCAGTTTTCTAAACTTGGCTTTTACGCCTACTTCTTGCCAGAATTGACCAATTATCGTCATCAGATCCACAGTCTGCTGATCATCATAGTAGTAAACTACATCCAGTGTATAATCAGCCGGCCAGTTTGCCTCTTTAAGTAAAGCCTTCGCTTTTTCCGGATTATAGTCATATTTTGGGATATCACTATTGAGCCACTCTCCCGGAGAGGTAAAGCTGATAGCTCTCTGTGCCTTTCCATCAAAAATAGTATCTACAATTGCCTGCATATCAATAGCATATGTAAGCGCCTGTCTGACTCGCACATCGGCAAACGGTGTCGTAAGCTTTGTTTCTCCCTCTGTTTTATTTTCTGTAGTTTTCTCTGCTGTTTCTTCTGTTTTTTTCGTTGTTTCTTCTTTTTTAGTATCCTGCTTTGGACTACAGGAACTAAGCGCTGTGCAAAGTAGGGTAACTGCCAATAAGGTGCTTAGAAACTTCTTCATCATCTATTATCCTCCTTCAAAAATAAAAACGCTTAATTTGTTAAAGATATTACGATTATATTTACTCATATTTTTCTGATTTTGTCAATATTTTTTGTTAATTTAGCATTTACTTTTTGATTAAGTTAATTCCCAAAGTAAGTTCTAGGTTTAAGGTCTGACTGGAACTTAGG